>NZ_VMBJ01000280.1:0-222 GCF_010608305.1 Stenotrophomonas sp. AS012628
GGACGACAGTCTTCAGCAACCTACCGCCTGCCCGCCGCGCACGCCTCTGGCTGGCAGTTATGGTCAGGCTCAATCCTCTTTCTGCGGTTCGCCGGGCAACAACGCGCGTGATGAACAGACCGCGATACAGGTGGAATCCCGTTTGCACGTCCACCGTTTCGGAAGCGCCTTGCAGTGAAGTCAAGGCAGCGATGCCCTTGCGCACACGGCACTCGTTCAACG
>NZ_VMBJ01000281.1:0-222 GCF_010608305.1 Stenotrophomonas sp. AS012628
GTGATGGAAACCGGCCAGCTCTGGGACTTGCTGTTCAGACCTTCGCTCACCAACTGCTTGTAGCCGTCACCGAATTGCGCAGACCTGGTGGCGAAGGTGATGTCGCCCTCGCCACCGCTCTCGGTGGCCCAGGTGAAGGTTTCGATTGCCATGTGCTCTACCCGTTGATGGCGCGGCCGATCGCACCGTCACGCCGCAGATCACGCGCCAGGAGTTGTCGGT
>NZ_VMBJ01000282.1:0-221 GCF_010608305.1 Stenotrophomonas sp. AS012628
GCCTACAAGTTCAAGAGCATCCAGCGCAGCCTCGACGCCAACCTCAATGGGCCGGTGCGACTGTTCGGCCTGACCCACGAACTGCTCGGTGGGGTCACCTACGCCCAGGGCGAGACCCGCCAGGACACCGCACGCTTCCTCAACCTGCCGAACACCCCGGTCAATGTCTACCGCTGGGACCCGCACGGCGTGCCGCGCCCGCAGATCGGCCAGTACACTTC
>NZ_VMBJ01000283.1:0-220 GCF_010608305.1 Stenotrophomonas sp. AS012628
GTCCCGCAACTGGCGGAAATCGGCGTGGCGGCGGTGAAGATCGAAGGCCGCCAGCGCAGCCCGGCCTACGTCGAGCAGGTCACCCGGGTCTGGCGCCAGGCGCTGGACAGCTACGCCAGCGCGCCGGGCGCCTATAGCGTGCAGCCGCAATGGCAGCGCGCGCTGGCCGGACTTTCCGAAGGGCACCAGACCACCCTGGGCGCCTATCACCGTTCCTGGC
>NZ_VMBJ01000284.1:0-220 GCF_010608305.1 Stenotrophomonas sp. AS012628
GGCGCCGCGCGGTGCAGCGATTGCGCAAATCTGCGCCTATGGTTATCGGCTAACGCCCCGCCGTGGCCCGCAAGGTGGACGCGAACGTGCGTAGCGCCTTCTTCGCCGCAGAATCGGTCAAACGGGAATGCAGCACCACGCTGCGTGGTGGAAGCGGAGGAAGGCCGAGCGCAGCGCCCATGTCCACTGTGCCGGGCGGCGCCACGCGGCGGCTGAGGGC
>NZ_VMBJ01000285.1:0-220 GCF_010608305.1 Stenotrophomonas sp. AS012628
GTGCCAGCACCGCGCTACAGGACAGCATGCGCGCCGCCAACACCAGCCAGCAGGCGCTGGCCCAGGCACACGCCGAAGGCGTGGCCCTGGGCGATGCGGTCTGCGCCCACGCCCTGCGCTTCGCCCGCGGCATCGTGCCCACCGAGGTGGCGCTGGAAGTCTTCGCCATCGACCGCCAGGGCAACCTGGTCGGCCAGGCCTGCGAGGAGCGCCGATGAAG
>NZ_VMBJ01000286.1:0-220 GCF_010608305.1 Stenotrophomonas sp. AS012628
GGTCGTAGCCGTGCTGCTTCGCGTACCCTTCGATCAACGCGATGGCGTGGATCAGCCGCAACGCGCGATCGCGATTCGACATTGCCCGGTTGACGTTCGTCACCATGCGGCTGATGCGGAGCAACGCCTGACCCTTGTTGGCCGGGAGATCGTCGACAGGGGTCTTGAAGTTGAACGACGACGAGAGCGGAATGCTACCGAGGATGTCCCCGATGCGAAT
>NZ_VMBJ01000287.1:0-220 GCF_010608305.1 Stenotrophomonas sp. AS012628
GCACGAACCTCGCCACACGATGGCGATCGCCAGGAAATGCAGCAGCCGCAACGGGTCCAGATTCGGCTTGTCGATCGGATAGATCAACCGCTCGATGCTGCCGGGAATCGCGGCCGCCAGTGGAGCGATCTCCCAGCTTCGCAGCAGCGTATGCGCGACGACTGAAGCCCACCCGTCGCGACGGCTGACATCGCTGTAGCTCAGTGCACAGGTCACGCCG
>NZ_VMBJ01000288.1:0-220 GCF_010608305.1 Stenotrophomonas sp. AS012628
GGACAGCAGGCCGAAGCGCTGCGTGCTCGTTGCACAAGCATCGAGGGCGCTATTTGTCGGGTCAACGTCGTGGCCGCTATGGGGCAAAGGCAGCCATCTCGATCGGGGAGATTGGGTCCGCTTCACATCAACAAGCCGACGTTCCGATGCTCAGGGCGAATTTCGGTTATGGGCCCCAGAAGCGGAAGTAGGCAAGGACTTATAATAAATAGCATTACAG
>NZ_VMBJ01000289.1:0-220 GCF_010608305.1 Stenotrophomonas sp. AS012628
GGCCTCGCCGGCGACCAGGGCTACGCGTAATCCGTCAGCCATGGCTCAGCGGGTGATGCCGCGGGTTGCGCTCTGGATGGAATCACGGAACACCGCGACCTCGGGGAACTGGGCAGCGCTTTCGGCCAGCTCGGCCAGGGCTTCCTCGACGGTATGTCCCTGGCGATAGACCACCTTGTAGGCACGCCGCAGGGCATGGATGGCCTCGCTGCTGAAGCCG
>NZ_VMBJ01000029.1:0-58246 GCF_010608305.1 Stenotrophomonas sp. AS012628
TGGATGGGTTTACGGCGTCTCCCGCAACCGGACCCACCTCGCCATCCCACGGAATGCACGCTGTTGCTGTTGCCGTTGCTGTTGCTTCGGCTGTTGCTTCGGCCGTTGCTTCGGCGGGTGCAGGGCGCAGCCCTGCAAATAAACCCCTACTCCTGCGGATCGCGGGTGATGTGGATATCCGTCGGGGTCGACAGCGGAATGTTCCGCTCCGCCAGGATCTGCAGCAGGCTGAAGTACAGATCGCTGCGGGTCGCATACACCTGCCTCGGGCTGGCCACGTACGCGAAGCTGTTGATGGTGATCTGGCCACCGGCAATGCTGTCGATGTAGACCGTCGGTGCCGGCTGATTCAGCACGTTGGTGTGCGCGGTGTATGCATCCAGCAGCGCCTGCCGCAGGTTGCCGACATCGGTGCTGGGCGGCACCGCGAACTGGATCTGGATGCGGCCCTGGTTGTTGCCCATCGTCATGTTGCGCACGGTCTTGGTGACCAGCTCGGAGTTGGGCACGATCAGCGTCGACTTGTCGCCCACCTGGATCTCGGTCGAACGCAGGCTGATGCGGCGGATGTCGCCCTCCTGGTCACCCAGCTTCACCCAGTCGCCGATCTTCACCGGCCGCTCGGCCAGCAGGATCAGGCCGGAGACGAAGTTCTGGGTGATCACCTGCAGGCCGAAACCAATACCCACCGACAGCGCGCTGACCAGCAGGGCCAGCTTGCTCAGCTGCAGCCCCATCGCGCTCAGCGCCCAGATCACCGCGATGATGATGCCGACGTAACGGGCGACGGTGCTGACCGAATTGCGTGCGCCCAGATCCAGTTCGGTCTTGGGCAGGTAGGTGTCGGTCAGCCAGCGCTGTACCAGCTGGGTAACGGCCAGGCCAGCCAGCAGCACCAGCACCGCCAGCACGATGCGCACCGGCTCCAGCTTGGTTCCGCCAATGTCGAATCCAGACGTGAACAGCGAGGAGAAGCGCTCCACCACCGCGCCGATGTTGCCGAACGGTGCCACCAGCGCCAGCAGCGCGATCAGTACGACGATGGTGCGCAACGCCGCCGACAGCAGCACGCCGGCCTGCTCCAGGCGCGACACGCTCAGGCCGGTGCTGAGCAGGATGGTCTGGCCCACCTTGCTGTCCGCGTTGAGCATCCACGTGCTCAGGTCATCAACGAACTTGAACAGCAGGGTCGCTGCCAGCACCACGATGCTGCCGCCGATCAGCTGCTGGTTCACGAACTTGGCGAAGTTCAGGTAGCCCAGCAACGTCGCGACGATGGCGGCCACCACCGCGACGTTGCCCGCCACGCGTGCCAATACCAGCCAGCTGCTGCGGCGCACCGGCGTGGCCGCGCCCACGCCATCGGCCTGTGCCTCCAGCTTGGCCTCGGCCTCGGCGGTCTGCCGGCGATGCAGACGTGCCAGGGTCACCAGCATGGCCATGATCAGGCCCAGGTAGGTCAGGGCAATCAGGCCATCCAGCGCCACCGTGGTGACATCGCTGGTGCGCGTGGCCTGGTCGAGGGCCATCAGCACCGTGCTCAGCCAGGCCAGCGCCGCCGCGCCCCACGCGTACTTGCGCAGCTTCAGCGCGGCGGTGTCGTCCAGGTTCAACAGCCGCCATGACGGGCGCTTGGGCACCAGCATGCAGGCGCTGAGTGCAGCGATGAAGGCGGCGCGGAAGGTGGCCGTCTCCAGGCCGTCGGCCACCACCTGCAGGCGCGGCGCGATGGCATCGATGGCGTCCAGCGCCGCCATCAGCACCACCACGGCATAGCCGGGCAGCAACGTGCCGACCAGCAACAACCACATGGCCAGGCCGGAACGGCGCAGGCGTCCATCAGGCGCACGATCGGACGCGGCGAACTGCCGCCCCAAGCGGCGCAGCCACAGCCGCAGCGGGAACATCATCACCAGCGCGGCGATCAGGCCCAGCAACGGCGTGCCCAAGCCATTGGCCCGGACGCCGGCAACGAACGTATCGCGCCCCTGCTCGGCCAACGGCGCGACGCGTGCGATATCGATGGGCAGGCGCTCGGCCACCTTGCTCCACAGTGCCGGAGACAACGGCGAGGCGACCTTCTTCCCCATGTCTTCGGCGCGCTGCGCAGTGCGCTGCTGGTCGATGTCGGCTGCCAGCTGCTGGGCACGCACGGCACTGGTCTTGGCCTGCGCCACCGATGCGGCCAGGCCGTCGCGCTGCTTGTTGATCGTGCGCCGTTGCGCCGCCAGTTCGGGCGGCTCGGTGGTGCCCTCGGCAGGCGTGCCCAGCTGCGCCAGTTGTTCGTCGAGGCGAACCAGCTGGGGCTGCAGCGCCTTTTCCAGCGCCTCGGCGTCACGCCGTACCTGCGAGGCATTCTCCGACAGCATCGCCAGCGTCTCGATGGCTTCAGCATCGCCACGCTTGCGATCGATCTCCTTCAGGCTGGACTCGATCTGCGCCAGCTGCTGCTTCGGCGTGGGGTCTTCATCCTGTGCCAGCACCGGCGCGGACAGCAGGAGGGCGGTGCACAGCATCAGGACCCACCAGGGGCCCCGTGCACGGATCGATCGCAGGAAAGAAGACACGCCAGCCACACCGGTTCGCGCGGACCACCGCGCCTGCGCGCGACTATACGGCACAGGCGGTAAAGGGCGGATGGGCGACGCGCAGCAGTATCAGTACTTCAGGCGCAGCTCTTCCACGGTCGGCTGCTGCAGCGCGTACCAGTCCTGGAACTCTTCCTCGGTGATCTCATCGGGCGCGTACACCGCCACCGGATGCCAGTCGTGGTCGGTCGGCAGCGGCTGGCGCGGCCCGGCACGCAGGCTGTAGGACACGCCTTCGTAGTCGACCAGATCATCGACCTGCGGCCACTGTTCGCGTGCGAACGCGGATTCACTCTTCAACAGGATCACCTGGTACATCGGCACCTCCACTTCGGTTGGATCAGGAAAACACGGCGCTGGCTGCAGGATACCGCCGCACCGGTGACAACGGGCACGCCGCAGCGGCGACGGAACGTTCTGGACACGGCCATCGCCCCGGCTTCACCCGCCCATGGCAAGGCCATCGGCATCGTGGAGGCCCCCCCCCTGCCACGACCGCCGATGACCGAGCACCCGCCGCTGAAGACCGTTGCCGGCCTCAAGCTGCCCCGCTACCTGGGCACCTGGTACGAGATCGCACGCCTGCCGATGCGCCATGAACCGGAAGGCTGCACCGACGTGTCGGCGCACTACACCCTGCTCGACAACGGCAACGTCGGTGTCACCAACCGCTGCCGCATGGACGGCGAGATCGAAGAGGCCACCGGCGAGGCCTGCGCGATCGAAAACGACAGCGCGCGCCTGGAGGTCAGTTTCCTGCCCAAGGGCCTGCGCTGGCTGCCGTTCGCCAAGGGCGACTACTGGGTGATCCAGGTCGCCCCGGACTACAGCGTCGCGCTGGTCGGCAGCCCGGACCGCAAGTACCTGTGGCTGCTGGCCCGCGAACCGCAGCTGGACGCCACCGTGCAGGACCATTATCTGGCGTCCGCGCGCCTGCAGGGCTTCGATCTGTCCGAACTGATCCAGACCCCGCATACCGGCCAGCCCACGGCCTGATCTACGGGCAATGGTGGACGCCAACCGACTCCGCCCATGACGTTATCCCCCATCGCGACATTCATCAGCAGCAGGCAAACTTCTGGTTTAACCAGTCCCCGAGAGACATGGAAGAGCAGTCATGGAATATCACCTGACAGAGGGACAGCTCAATGGCCCGGCTGAAATGTCGGCCATTGCTGATCTGTCAGCCCGCGTGGGAGTGGCACTTCCCGAGAGTTACCTTGAATTCCTTAGGGCGCACAACGGTGGCGAAGGATTTATTGGCGACAACTACATTGTCTTCTGGAAAGCGGAAGAGGTGGTCGCCTTCAATCGTGAGTATGAAGTTGAATCATACGCGCCGGGCATATTCCTGTTCGCGTCGGACGGCGGCGGGGAGGGATTTGGATTCGACACACTGGACGCAGCAATGCCGGTAGTGCGGATTCCATTCATTGGCATGGAACGTCAGTACGCCCTCCCGGTAGCGCGCGACCTCCCCGACCTGTTTGCTCGACTGCTTGCAGATCAGCCTGAGGACGAGCATGAAATCAATCCGGCAGGCTGACCCATGGACCTGAAGAGTGGCTACCCGTGGTGGGCGGTTCGCAATGGCCTGATCCACGCCTTCCCGCCGCTGCAGCAGGACCTGCGCTGCGACGTGCTGGTGGTCGGCGGCGGCATCACCGGCGCGCTGATTGCCGACGAACTGTCCCGGCATGGCCACGACGTGGCGGTGATCGAGCAGCGCGACATCGGCTGGGGCAGCACGGCCGCGAGCACCGCGCTGCTGCAGTACGAGATCGATACCCATCTGCTGGAACTGGCCCAGCGCTACGGCCAGGACGCCGCCGCGCTTGCCTACCGTGCGTGTGCCGAGGCCATTCCGGCCCTGGGCGACGTGGCGCGCGGGTTGAAGGATGTGGATTTCCAGCGCATGGACAGCCTGTACCTGGCCAGCCGCCATCGCGACGTGCCGCGCCTGATGGCCGAGGGCGATGCCCGTCGCGGCATCGGCCTGGATGCCCGCTGGCTGGGCCCGGAGGCACTGCGGGAACGTTTCGACGTTGAGGCCGGCGGCGCCCTGCTGACCCGGCAGGCGGCCCGGGTTGATCCGTATCGGCTGACCTATGCGCTACTGCAGCGCCTGCGTCGGCGCGGCGGCCATGTGCATGACCGCACCGTACTGCACAGCCTCGATGCTACCGCGCGCGGGGTGACCGCCCGTACCGAAGCCGGTGCCACCATCCGCGCACGCCACGTGGTGCTGGCCATGGGCTATGCCAACCAACGCTGGCTCAAGCAACGGGTCGCACGCAACCGCAGCAGCTACGCCTTCATCACCGATCCCATCGATGCGGACGTGCTCGGCCGGCTGCGCACCACGATGGTGTGGGAAAGCGCACGCCCCTACCTGTACCTGCGCGCCACCGGCGACCAGCGCCTGCTGGTCGGCGGGCTGGACGACGCCATCGACATCCCCGCCCGCCGCGACCGGCGCGTTCAGAGCAAGGCCGACCAGCTGATGAAGCAGCTGCTGCGCTGGTTCCCACGGCTGGACCCGGTGCCGGCGTTCTCCTGGGGCGGCACCTTCGCCGAGACCGCTGATGGCCTGCCGTTCTTCGGCCCGCACGAACAATGGGGCCCGCGGGTGCACTTCGCCATGGCCTACGGTGGCAACGGCATCACCTATTCGATGATCGGCGCGCAGCTGCTGCGGGCCCGGATCGAGCGGCGCACGCATGCGCTGGAGGGGCTGTTCGGGTTCGGCCGGTTGTAGCCTGCAGCCAGGCATGGCCTGGCTCTACCGTAAGCGGGCGCCGACAGGCATCATTCAAGCAACCCCTGCTAGCGTCGGCCTGTACCGCCGCGTGTTGCGTGGCCACCTGTCCGCTGGAGCGCCGTCATGATCCGCCCCCTGACCCTGCTGCTGTGCCTGGCCCTGCCGGGAACCGTGCTGGCCCAGTCCGCCGCAGGCGCCACCGCGCCGCAGGCGGCCGGCCTGGACCTGACGCTGCCGCAGGCGCCGATGCGCTACCTCAACGACCCGGCCCTGCAGCAGGACCCGCCGGGCACGTACTACGGCGACAAGAGCGGCCCGCGCGTGCACGACGACGCGAAGATCGCCGACGTGACCGACGACAAGGTCAAGGTGTCCGGCAGCTTCACCACCGGCATCGGCTATTCCAAGAACGGTGGCAACAGCCACTACAACGCCGCCACGCTGAACCTGAGCAAGAACTACACCACCGATGAAGGCAAGACCCACGGGGTCAACGTCAACATCCACGTGAGCGAAGGCAAGGGACCGGGCTTCTTCGGTCCGTATGGCGGCTATTACGGCCGCGGCCCGGGCTATTGGGACTACCCGCCGCCGTACGGCTGGTAAGCCAGCTCCTGTAGAGCCGAGCCCATGCTCGGCTACGGTTGGCCGCAAAGCCGAGCATGGGCTCGGCTCTACATGGCCAAACGTCAATCCAGCCAGCCATCGCGCTCGCTGTGCAGGATGCGGCCGTCATAACCGCTCAGGCGCACGTCCACCTTCTGGTTGCGTGCATTGCGGGCCTCCAGCGACCAGGTCGCACCATCGCGTTCCAGCGAATGGATCTCGCGCAGGCCATGCGCCTGTGCCCGTGCCAGCACCTGCTCGGTGGTCAGCAGCGCGCGGCCGCTGTGCTCGTCGAAGATCTCGCCGGTCTTCGGGTCCACGTAGACCTCGCTGAAGCGGCCATCGGCGCGGCTCACGTCGGCCTCCCACAGGCCATCATCGCGCTCGATCTCGTGGATCTGGGTGTAGCCGGCCTTGCGCAGGGTCTGTTCAACCTGGGCCATGCCCAGCGGCGCGGCCTGTACGGCCGGCGCGACGGTCAGCAGGGCAACAGTGGCGAGGGTGAGCGACTTCAACATGGGGGTTCTCCTGTTCGTGTTCGTGGCCGGACCATCCCGGCAACGCCACAATGCACCCCGTGATTAACAGCGCCTTAGCCGGCACTGTTAGCCAGCTGTTAGTCACCCCCGGCACACTCACGCCTGTTCCTACAGCCCTCCCTGCGCCCCGATGCTCTCCACCCTGCCCCTGCTGCTGGCCCTGGCCAACGCTCCTACCGCCGCCGCGCCCGTCCAGGACCCGGCGCAGCAGGTCGCGCGCCGTGCCGTGCAGCAGGGCCGCTACGTGCCATTGGAAAGCGTGGTGCGCGATGCACTCAAGCGCTTTCCGGGGCAGCTGCTGGAAGTGGAGCTGGACGATGGTGTCTACGAAGTGGAGATCCTGCGCGGCGACGGCGTGGTGGTGGAGCTGGACTATGATGCGCGCAGCGGAAAGCTGCTGAAGACGGAGCTCGACGACTGATGCGCATCCTGTTGGCCGAAGACGATGCCGCACTGGCACAGCGCCTGGTGCCCCTGCTGGAGCAGGCCGGCTACGTGGTGCATGTGGTTGCCGATGGCCGCCAGGCCGAGGAAATCGGCCAGATCGAGGACCTGCAGGCGGCCATCGTTGACCTGGGCCTGCCCGGGCTTGACGGATTGAGCGTAATCGAGCGCTGGCGCGGCAACGGCCGCGGCTTCCCGGTGCTGGTGCTGACCGCGCGCGGGCGCTGGCACGACAAGCTGGCCGGCTTCGATGCCGGTGCCGACGACTACCTGACCAAACCGTTCCAGGCCGACGAACTGGTGCTGCGCCTGCGCGCCCTGATCCGCCGCAGCCATGGCCATGCCAGCCCGCGACTGCACTGCGGGCCGCTGCAGCTGGACGTCAACGCCGGCCGCTTCGAACTGGACGGACAGCCGCTGGCGCTGAGCCCGCAGGAGTTCCGCCTGCTCAGTTACTTCATCCACCACAGCGGCCAGGTGATCGGCCGTGATCGTCTGGGCGAGCAGGTGTTCGAAGGCGGCCACGACCCGGACTCCAACGCGCTGGACATGCTGCTGGGTCGGGTCCGCCGCAAGCTCGGCATCGATCTGATCCAGACCGTGCGCGGCCAGGGCTGGCGGCTGGCCGCGCCGTGAGCCGGCAATCCTCGCTGCGGCGGCGCCTGCTGCTGGCTGGCGGCGTCGGCCTGCTGCTGGTTTCGCTGCTGGCCAGCGCACTACTGGGCGAACTGTTCAAGCGCAGCGCGCGTGATCGGCTGGACCACGAACTGCAGCAGGACATGCTGACCCTGCTGGCGCAGGCCGAAGTGAACCCGGAAGGACAGCTGCGCCTGCGCCAGCAACCGAATGACGCGCGCTTCCAGCGGGTGTTCTCCGGTTCCTACTGGCAGATCGCCGGTGCCGATGGCCGCGTGCTGCTGCAGTCACGCTCGTTGTGGGATGAAACGCTTCCCACCACCGTCACTGGCCCGGCCACGCGCAACCTGGCCGGGCCGCTGCAGCAATCCTTGCGCGCACGTGTGCAGCAGGTGCGCCTGCCACGTGCCAGTGAACCGTTCGTGGCCGTGGTCGCCACCGACCGCAGCGCGCTGGATGCCGATGTTGCCGCATTCCGGCAGCGCACCGCCATCGCGTTGGGTGTGCTGGTCGCAGCGTGGCTGGCGGTGCTGGCCAGCCAGGTTCACTTCGGCCTGCGTCCGCTGCACCGCCTCGGTGCACAGCTGGAACGGGTGCGGCGCGGCGACGCGCAACGCATCGACACGCAGGGACTGGGGGCAGAGGTCGCGCCACTGGGCGAAGAACTCAACGCGCTGCTGGAGCACCAGCAACGCATGGTCGCGCGCGCGCGCACCAGTGCACAGGACCTGGCGCATGCATTGAAAACCCCATTGAGCGTGCTGGCCACCGAGGCTGACGGCGACGGCGCGGACTGGCGGACCACCGTGCGCGAGCAGAGCGCACGCATGCAGGCCAGTGTTGACCGTTACCTGGCGGCAGGGTTGGCCGCAGACCATCGCCAGCGCAGCGACGTTGCGACTGTCGCGCAGGCGCTATGCCGGTTGATGGCACGCGTGCATGGCGAACGCGGCATTGCGTTCACGGCCGCAGGTATCGATCCAGCGTTGCAGTTCGCCGGTGCCAGTGCAGATCTGGAAGAGATGCTGGGCAACCTGCTGGACAACGCCGGGCGGTGGGCGCGACAGCAGGTAGACATCACCGCAGACATCAGCGACGGACAGCTACGCATCGAAGTACGCGACGACGGCCCGGGCTTGGCCGCGGAGTCACTGTCACAGGTCACCCAGCGCGGTGTGCGGCTGGATGAGCGCGAGGGCAGCAGCGGGCTGGGCCTGGCAATCGTGGGCGATATCGCCGCCAGTTATGGCGGGCGCGTGGCGCTGGAGAATGCGCAGCCGGGCCTGCGCGCGACGGTGTGGTTGCCGCTGGGGTGACTCGTTAACGCGGGAACGCCATGCGGGTAGAGTCGACTGTTAGTCGACTTTCGCACGCAGCGCGAGATTTCCCAGCACCGCAGCCAAGAGCAGTCGACTAACAGTCGACTCTACCGCCTTCGCCGGGCATTTCAGTTCCCCATCAATGGTGATGCATCCACCAGCAATCAATCGCGTCCAGCACGATGTGGATGATCAAACCGATGCCGAACAACCTGGTCTTCTTCGGCACGCACAGCCCCGCGTAGACGGCGATGGCCGGGGCCGTATGCAGCGGGTGGAAACCGATGCTGCAGCGGTTGGGTGCGTAGATCGGATCGGCCAGCAGGTGGTCCAGATCGATGATCCAGCCCAGCAGCATCAGCAACCACGCCGAGGCGAAGCGCTTGCGCCAGAACAGCCATGCCAGCAGGGCTGGCACGGCGGCATGCAGGAACAGGTGGAAGATCGCGCGCGCGCTCATCGCAACGGTAGCGCCGGGCAAGCCCGGCGCTGTCCATCAGACCAGAGGTTCGTCGGACAGGTAGGTGTAACCGGTCAGGCCGGCTTCCAGTGCCTCCGACAGCTCCTGCGCGCGTTCCGGCGACAGCTGCGCCTCGGCCACGCGCTGCGCATAGGTCGCACGCAGTTCGTCCAGGCGGTAACCCACGTAATCCAGCATCACGTCGGTGGTGTCGCCGCGGCGCTGCTGGGTGATGGCGTAGCCATCGGCGTCGGCCAGCACTTCCACCGCGTCGGTATCGCCGAACAGGTTGTGGATGTCGCCCAGGATTTCCTGGTAGGCGCCGACCATGAAGAAGCCGATGCGGTAGCTCTCACCAGGCTTCATCTTGTGCAGCGGCAGCGAGCTGTCCAGGCTCTCGTTCTCGACATAGGTTTCCACCATGCCGTCCGAGTCGCAGGTCATGTCGGCGATGATGCCGCGGCGGTCCGGGGTTTCGTCCAGGCGCTCGATGGGCACGATCGGGAACACCTGGTCGATCGCCCACACGTCCGGGATCGATTCGAACACGCTGAAGTTGACGAAGTACTTGTCGACCAGGCGCTCGTTCAGTTCGTCCAGCACCGGGCGATGGCTCTTCTCGTCATAGCTCAGGCGCGCACGCACGCCGTGGGCAATGGCGTAGAACAGATCGTCGATGCGCGCACGCTGCGGCAGGTCGATCTGGCCCAGCGCGTAGCTTGCCAGGCCTTCGGCATGGAAATGCTGCGCTTCCTGGAACAGCTCCACCGCCGGGCGCACGTCCAGTTCGTCGTGGATCTCGCGCAGGTGGCGGATCGCCGCCGGCTCGTCATCGTGCTGGTCCGGCACGCGGCCTTCCTGCGCCTCTTCCACTTCCGACACGTTGGCGATCAGCACCGCGTGGTGCGCGGTCATCGCGCGGCCGCACTCGGTCACGATGCGCGGCGGGGTCAGGCCGAACTCTTCGCAGGCATTGGCCAGCGGCTGCACGATGTTGCTGGCGTAGGAATGCAGGCCGTAGTTGATCGAGCAGAAGCTGCGCGAGCGGGTGCCTTCATAGTCCACGCCCAGGCCACCACCCACGTCGACGTGGGTGATCTTCGCGCCCAGGCGCGACAGCTCCACGAAGTAGCGGGTGGCTTCGCGCATGCCGTTGGCGATGTCGCGCACGTTGGAGATCTGCGAGCCCATATGGAAGTGCAGCAGGTTCAGGCAGTCGGCGTACTCGGTGTCACGCAGCGACTTCCACAGGTCCAGCAGCTGGCGCGGCGACAGGCCGAACTTGGCCTTGTCGCCACCGCTGTTCTGCCACTTGCCGGCGCCCAGCGAGGCCAGGCGCATGCGCACGCCCAGGCCCGGCTTCACGTCCAGCGCCTTGGACTCTTCCAGCACCAGCTTCAGCTCGGACGGCTTCTCGATGACGATGAAGGTCTGCAGGCCCAGCTTGCGGCCGATCAGGGCCAGGCGGATGTACTCGCGGTCCTTGTAGCCATTGCAGACGATCAGGCCACCCGGACGCGACAGCGCCAGCACGGCCATCAGCTCGGGCTTGCTGCCCGCTTCCAGGCCGAAGCCCTCGCCGTGGTGGCTGGCCAGGGTGCCGGCCACGCCGCGGGTCTGGTTGACCTTGATCGGGTACACGGCGGTGTAGCCGCCGCTGTACTCCCAGTCCTGCTGGGCCTGGCCGAAGGCCGCCTGCAGCTTGCCCAGGCGCTGGCCGAGGATGTCCGGGAAGCGCACCAGCAGCGGCAGCTTGGCGCCCGCCGCGCGCGCAGCATCGACCACCTTGGGCAGCGACACCACCGGGCCGTCCGCCCCGGTCGGTCTCACCACCATGTGCCCGGCCTGATCCACGTCGAAGTAACCGTCCGCCCAATGCGGGATCGAGTAGGTCTTGCGGGCTTGGTCGAGGGACCAATCGGTCATTTCAGTCGGCCTTGTTGGCAATAAAAGGGGGGGCATGATAACGCCTATATGCCCACAGGTTCGTTATCATGCGCGCCCGCGCCCGTGACAGGTTTCAACCTGAACGGGCCGATCCGTCCGGATGTGGCATCTGTGCCACGCGGCCCCGCCCGCCAGCCCGGCTCCACCCCTCCGAACAGGACTGTTTTCCAATGACTGACAGCAACAACTGGTACATCGAACACTTCGAGCGCACCGGCTCGGCCATCGGCTACCGCATCACCGGCAAGCTGGACGAGGTGCAGTCGCCGTTCCAGAAGATCGAGATCTTCCAGACCACCGACTGGGGCAACCTGATGACCATCGACGGGGCCATCATGCTGACCAGCAAGGACAACTTCTTCTACCACGAGATGATCAGCCACCCGGTGCTGTTCACCCACGCCGCGCCCAAGCGCGTGGTGATCATCGGCGGCGGCGACTGCGGCACCCTGCGCGAAGTGCTCAAGCACAAGGGCGTGGAGAGCGTGACCCAGTGTGATATCGACGAGCAGGTCACCGTGATGGCGCGCAAGCACTTCCCGGAACTGTGCGACTCCAACGACGACGCCCGCGCCGAGCTGCTGTTCGACGACGGCGTGGCCTACATGGCCAACTGCCCGGCCGGCAGCGTGGACGTGGTGATCGTGGACTCGACCGACCCGGTCGGCCCGGGCGAAGGCCTGTTCAACAAGGCCTTCTACGAGAGCTGCTTCAAGGCCCTGAAGGACGACGGCATCCTGGTGCAGCAGTCCGAGTCGCCGCTGATGCAGCTCGAGCTGATCAACGAAATGCGCACCGAGATGGGCAAGGCCGGCTTCGGTTCGTTCAAGACCCTGCCGTTCCCGCAGCCGTGCTACCCCACCGGCTGGTGGAGCGTGACCATGGCGCGCAAGGGCGACAGCAGCTTCGACTTCCGCCAGGCCGACTCGGCCGCCAAGACCTTCAACACCCTGTACTACACCGCCGCGCTGCACACCGGCGTGCTGGTGACCCCGCCGTTCGTGCAAGCGGCACTGAAAGGTTGATCCAAACAAAAACCCGCGCTGGCGACAGCGCGGGTTTTTGCTTTCTGTAGAGCCGAGCCATGCTCGGCTGCATTTCGCGCAGAAGCAGCCGAGCATGGGCTCGGCTCTACAACATCCCGCGCGCGCGACCCGGCCGCGGTTCGCTCACAGCGCCCAGATACCGGCAATCACCGCCACCACCAGGCCCCACTTGATCACCTGGTAGGCCACCACGCTGCGCTCGCGCAGCGCTTTGGCCTTCAGGCGCACCTTGTAGACGCTGCCGAACGCCTTGTTGACGCCACCGGTCGGGTCACCCGGCAGGTTCGGCGAGGCACCGCCGGCCAGCAGCGTGGCCGCCACCGCACGATTGAACAGGCTCGGCAGGCCGAAGCGCAGCGGGCGGGCGATGTCGCAGAACAGGATCACGCGGTCATCGGGCGTCTCGTTGTGCGCGTGGTGGATGTAGGTCTCGTCGAACATCATCCACTCGCCATCGCGCCAGCTCTTCTTGATGCCGTCCACTTCGATGTAGCAGCCGTCGTTGTTCGGCGTGGCCAGGCCCAGGTGCAGGCGCAACGAACCGGCGAACGGATCGCGGTGCGGACGCAGTTCGCTGCCCGACGGCAGCTGCGCGAACATCGCCGCGCGCACGTCCGGCAGCGACTCCAGCAACGCCGTGGTCTTCGGGCACATCGCCTTCGCCGACGGGTGCGACGGGCCATACCACTTCAGGTAGAAGCGCTTCCAGCCACGGCGGAAGAACGAATTGAAGCCGGCATCGTTGAACGTGCTGGAGGCCGCGATCTTCTGTGCATCGCGCAGCGCCAGCGCCTCGTCGCGGATCATCTGCCAGTTCTGGCGCAGCGGCTCCAGCTGCGGGAACTCCTTGGCCGGGTCCAGGAACGGCGTAGTCGGCACCTTCGAGAACATGTACATGACCACGTTGATCGGGGCCATGAAACTGGAGTGGTCCAGCAGCTGGCGCGACCAGCGCGCGCGAACCTTGCCACGGAAGTGGATGTACAGCACGCAGGCGACGAACAGCGCTGCAATGACGATTTTGATGATCAAAACACTTTCCTCCAGCCGCAGCCGGAACGGGAAACAGGGCGATGCACGGCCAGGCGGCCAGCACCGGTGGGGACCGCGGCAGGTAACGGGGACGTGCCAGGAAGGGGCGGCCGCCGATGTCGCGAATTAACAGCTTATGGTCGGCAGGCCGTGCGTCGGGGTCAAGCCGGACGTGCGTGACGTTCAGCGGGCCGCGGATGAACGAAGCGACGCGACGCCCAACCTATTGATTCTGAAAGAACCAAAGACGAAGTGAGACGGAATTGTCCGATCGGGTGCGACGAACTGTTCCAGCCACGACCCCGACATTTCTCCGACAAATCGTGGAATAGCGAACTGGCGAGTACTAAAATTAACGAAAACTTAGTAACTCCCTGTAACACCGGTTCGCTTGACGCTTTGCGCCACCCACCGGGTCGACCGAGACCCCGACATGCATCTCCCTGCCCTGCCCCCCTCCTCCTGCGGCGAAGACGCCGCCACCCCGCTGCTGCTCAAACGCGGCGAACGCTTCCTGGCCCCCGACGTCTACCGCACCTGCCTGGACGGGCGCGAGGCGGTCATCAAGGACTACTCCCGCTACCGAGGCACTCCCGTTTCACTGATCGCGCGGCTGATGGTGCGCCGCGAGGCCCGCATGCTGCAGCGCCTCGGCGGCTGGAAGCACGCACCCGCGCTGCTCGGCACCCTGGGCGGCCTGGCACTGGGCATGGAGTTCATTCCCGGCCAGACGCTCAGCAGCGCACAGGCCGTGGGCAATGAAGTGTTCGAGCAGCTGCAGCACGCGCTCAGCCGCCTGCATGCCGCCGGCATCACCCACAACGACCTGCATGGCACCAATGTGGTGGTCAGCGCCGGCGTACCGGTGCTGCTGGACTTCACCTCGGCCTGGCGCGCCCCGCGCTGGCTGCGCCGCAACCCGCTCAGCCGGCAGATGCGCCGCAGCGACATGAAGAACCTGCTGAAGATCCGCCAGCGCATGACCGGCCAGGCCCCGAGTGCCGCGCAGGCCGCACTGGTGGCCGACCCCGGCTGGGTCGCTGCCGTGCGCCAGGGCTGGAAGCGGTTCTACAACTGGGCCAAGCGCCGGTAGGGGTCGAGCTCGCTCGACCGCTTTACCGCTCTTTGTAGAGCCGAGCCCGCGCTCGGCTGCTGTTCCTGCATCGCGCGAAATGCAGCCGAGCATAGGCTCGGCTCTACAACATCCCGCCGAACGGGTTACAACGCGTCCGCGTCCAACTCACCGGTACGAATACGCACCACACTGCCCAGGTCGTACACGAACACCTTGCCGTCGCCAATCTTGCCGGTGCCCGCCGCCTTCACGATGGCCTCAACCACGGCCTCCACCTGGTCATCGGTCACCGCCACTTCCAGCTTCACCTTCGGCAGGAAATCGACCACATACTCCGCGCCGCGGTACAGTTCGGTGTGGCCCTTCTGGCGGCCAAAGCCCTTCACTTCCGTCACCGTGATCCCGGTAACCCCACGCTCGGCCAGCGCTTCGCGCACGTCGTCGAGCTTGAACGGCTTGATCACCGCCATGACCATCTTCATCGTCTATCTCCTGTCTTCCGGCGTGGAGGATAGCGCCTGAACGCGCCCGGTGCGAAACAGCCCACGCCTGTGCGGGCGACCGGCCCAGCAGTATCCTTGTGGCCTGCACGGCCCGCCCGCACCACGGAGTACCCCCATGATCGACCTGAACCAACTGGATGACCTTGCCCGTCG
Organism: Stenotrophomonas sp. AS012628; assembly: GCF_010608305.1. Classification (NCBI taxonomy): domain Bacteria; kingdom Pseudomonadati; phylum Pseudomonadota; class Gammaproteobacteria; order Lysobacterales; family Lysobacteraceae; genus Stenotrophomonas; species Stenotrophomonas sp. AS012628. Next base: position 15,110 of record NZ_VMBJ01000029.1, read on the forward strand.
CTTGAGCGACCTGGTGCCGCCGGGCCTGCGCGAATCGCGCGAGGAACTGCAGGCCACCTTCAAGAGCGCGTTGCAGGCGGGTCTGGCCAAGCTGGACCTGGTCACCCGCGAGGAGTTCGAAGTGCAGCGCGCCGTGCTGCTGAAGACCCGCGAAAAGCTGGATGCGCTGGAAACGGCCGTGCGTGAGCTGGAAGGGCGCGGCACCGCAGAATGAAAAAAGAGGCGCAGTGCGCCTCCCGTTTACAGATTATTTCCCGGATGGAGCCTTGCAGCAAGGCCCACCGGGCGCCCTAGACTCGCCGGCCTGTCGATCCGGCAGCACAGAGAGGGGCAGCAGCGATGGCGCAGGACACCGATTGGACACCCGTTTCGCATGACACCTGCGACCAGGTCGCCGGGCCGTTCTATCACGGCACCCGCGCTGATCTGGCGGTGGGCGAGCTGCTGAGTGCGGGCTTCCGCTCCAACTATCGCGACAGCGTGGTGATGAACCACATTTACTTCACCACGATTGCCAAGGGCGCCGGGCTGGCTGCGGAGATGGCCAAGGGTGAAGGGCGACCGCGTGTGTATGTGGTGGAGCCGACCGGGCCGTTTGAGGACGATCCGAATGTGACCAACAAGAAGTTTCCCGGGAACCCGACGCGGTCGTATCGGAGTACGCAGCCGTTGCGGATTGTGGGGGAGATTGTGGAGTGGGAGCTGTATGACGCGGAGTTCGTCCGGCAGTTGAAGGCGTTTGTTGCTTCGGGGAGTGGGGAGATCATCAATTGAGGGAAGGAGAGACACGTGCTTTGGCCGACGGAGGATCAACGCAGCAGGTCGTCGAACGATGTCCGCTTTCGGCCAAGAGCGGACTCTCGCAGTACCTTGAACAGACCCAACCACGAATTTGCCTGGCCTGGAATGAAGTATCGGGCCGGCACTACTTGAACATCTCCAACAGATCCTTGTCTTCATGCCGCTGCTCCCACGTGGAGAGAAAACAGAAGCTCACACCACTTCGCATGGCAGCCTTCTGGAACCCGGCCAGTTCTTCCTTCGTGACCGGGTACTCAACCGGATCAAAGTGCGGAATCCCCACGGCTTGACGAGAGAGAACCCAGGCAGGAGTTCCGAGAAGATCGCCTTGAGCAGGGGCCGGATACTCGAAAAGTCCTTGATCGGGCCCGCGCGATTGCCAAGGGCATGACACTGACGACGGATGGTCCTGTCTCCACCCACCACGCGCGCAATGAAGTGGTCCTGGTGCACTCGAACGTAGATCAGCTGACGGCGAAAGATCTTCATCCCCATCTCAAAGCCACGCGCTCAACAGCCATCCATGCAACTGCATGCCCATCCATCAATGCGCAGGCTGCACCTTCAGCGCGCTTGAATCCCTTCGCAGCAGATACAGCGCAACCAGGAATGGCCACAGCGAGTTGATCGACGAGAACACGCGCTGGGTCAGCCCCCGGTAGCCCTCCGGGTCCGCGCCCACCACGTTCAACCAGAGATAGACGATGCCCCCGATGCTCACCACAGCGGTCACGGCGTATGCCCTTCGGTTGGCAGACCACGCGCTCAGTTCGATGTGCGACATCGCCGGTGCAATGATGTTTGCGATACCGATGGTGTAGAAGCCGTGCATCGGATGGCCCATGGGCCAGAGACCGTTGGTCAGCATGGAGATGCCAAAGATCATCCAGCAGATCGCGCCTACGGCAATGCGGCGGCCGGACTCTCGCCACACCCCGATGGAGAACGCCACGAAGCCCATACCGGAGCCGATGGCGGCGATTCTGCCGCAGATGCTTGCAAGCGCTGGCGCCTGCAGCAGTTCGCTGGCGTGCTGTGCAAGCGGGTTGTAGCCCGGCGCGAACAGGGCGGCAACGCTGGTCCAGAACAGAAACCACGGAAGCGGGACCAGACCCGCAGACAGAAGAAGTCGATTGCGGCGTAACACGTACAGTGATCCTTGTATTGGCCTGCGCCAGTGGGTGAAATCCGTTCAAACGCTACAAGACCGTCCCGCTGCGGGCAGTGCAGCCCCGCGTGACTACAGCGGTAGTCAGATTGCGCGCGGCACTCGGTAGGTTCAATAGGCAGGAAGTCATTTAAACCATCCAGCCGGTGTCGCAGCGGTTCGGTTGCATGAGCGATCACACATGCCCAATGGGCGAGTGCTGTCGCATTTGCCGCGCCTGGCATCTCTGGCCGAAGGTTCTGACGACTCCGTTCCAGAAGTGCCGTTCCGCCTAGCACGCCAAGGCTCTCGCCGCTTCCGGTGCTATGCGACAATGCCAAAAGCGTCTCGGGTTTTGGCGGCATTGACCCCTCCCCCGTTGGCATTCCGCACAACAGCAGGTAATCGTTACTGCGCCACCGTGCATCGGTGGTCGGGACTCGAAAACCCGGATTGCTAGACGTAAGTTTGCGCTTGCCAGCCGGCACCACCGCGCGTGGTGCCGGCTGGCAATCCGTCTGCCGGCTATGGCGGGCGGGGCGTGGGGGCCTCGTGCCCGCCGGCTTTGTCTAGCAACCGGTTTTCGAGCCACGCCCTGTCCGCCACCTTTATCGGTGGCGGCTTCTGCCTGCATGCACGGAGCCCGCCATGACCACGCCGCACTCCCCGCCCCCGCGCCCGATCCAGGAAGCGCCGTCACCCGCGCCCGCGCTGGACCCCAACAGCCTCATCGCCATCCTGCACGCCATCGGTGCGGGCGCTGCGGCCGACGGCCAGCCCTGGCCCGAGCGGCACCACCTGCGCAGCCGGCAGATGGCGTTGTCCGACGCCGACTGCGCGCTCACCGGCCAGCGCATCGTGCAGGAGATCCTGCTGGCGGCCGAGCGCACGCGCCAGAACGGCGAGCCCGAACAGTACGTGGGCGACCGGGTGATGGAGGGGCTGGTGATGGCCGATCTCGCGCTGACCGCCTTCATCCACGAGCGGATGCGACCCAAGGACTGAGCGCGCTTACGGCGCGGAGTTTTCTGCCTGTGTGCGGGGTGACGAATGAAGATGCACGGCCTGGCCGCTGCGGTGATGTGCATCGCGGTGATCGGCGCAGTATGGGCAGCATGGCCCGAGCCCGCGGGCGATCAGGTGTGGGCCTACCAGAAGCTGCAACCGGCCGATTACCGGTTGCTGCACAGTGATGCGCTGGGCTTCGTCACTGCGAAGGCGCATGAGGGCTTTGAACTGCGCACGCGCTATGCCGGGGTGACGTCCTTCGAAATCCGCTGCAAGGGCGTTCTGGTGCTGGACGTGGAGAACGCGCCCTCGCGCGTGCTGATCCGCATGCCCGCCGATGCCCGCTGGCGGGCACCGGATATCGAGCGTCTGCGCATCAGCTTCGAGCGCTGGCTGGATCTGCACCAGAGCCAAGGGCGATTGCTGGTGGAAAGCGCTGGGCCTTCGTGGGTTGAGACGCGGTTTGGGCGCTTCAATGGGCTGGTGCTGGATGAGCAGCGGTGTCTGTTTGGGGTGCTGGGCCGCCATTGACCGCCCCCCCCTAACCGGCCCATTCGCAACAAATGTCTGGAGGAAGCGGCGCCTCCTGGGACTTACCCGCGCCAAAGGCGATGGTCCTGCCATCCAGTCGCAGCCCCGATGCTTCTCGTTCGGACTTCGGTCGTCAGGCCAGCCGAGAGGTGGGTATCGACACGTTCACGCCAATCCCTGAAATCAGCGGTCGTCGCTTCCAGAAGTCTGCGAAGCAGGAGCAACAGAAAGAAGCAACGATTCGGTGCGTATGGCGCCTCGCGCTCAGACCATCCTGCCGACCGTGGACGAACTGCCGAAACACCGAGCTCCTTGTTCCATAACCTACTGTGGTGTGCAACGACGTTTCGCGCCACGCTGGTGACATGCAGCCAGTTTGCGAAGACTGGCGCGGCCAGCAGCATCTCACCCGCAACAGCCTTCTGTTCTCTGGAGTGCAGCGCTTTGTAGAAGCGAGAAAGCGAGCCGAGCGACATGACTTCTGTCGCCATCCAGATCGGTACTCTGGGGAATGCGGGTGAGGCGTACTTGTCCTTGTAGTGCCGAATAAACGCCTCCCTGGAGCGCGTCACTTCGCTTTCGACGCCGCCGAGCCAATCCGCATACTCCTGCCCGGTGAATGCCAGATTGCGCGGCTCCAAGTGGCCGAAGGCGCCATAGGCATGGGCAAAGTGGTACGTGAGCACGGTCCGCGTTGCGACCTCGATATGGCCAACGGCCTCCATTACCAGGTCTCGAAGGGCCCTATCGAATTCATAGAGACTGACCGCTTCTTCGAATGTCGCTTGAGCTCGGAAGCTGTCGCTACCGGGCACACGCTGTGTGCAGAGATAGCCCATGAGGCGGTAGTAGCCAACACGCTGCAGATAGCGTTTGGCATTGGCGGCGTCGCCGATGGCCAGCCCGCGCTGCTGGAGGAGATCCAACTGCTGCTGAATCGACAGGGGTGGTTTGCGGTAGTGAGTCATCCTGACTCCAATCAGCAGGCAAAAAAAAACCCGCCAATTTGAGCATGTCGCGAACTAGCGCGTCAGAGGCTTGGCGGGTGTGTTGGGTGAATTTTAGCACCCCTTTTGCTCACCTTCAAGTAAATGTGTGTAGTTCCGGTGAAATGTAAATGCCTGTACGAAAAGCACTTCATAGGGAATTTTCTTGGATTTCCGCAGTCTCGCGGGCGCAGATCCAGTGAGGTGAAAGGCCGGCCCGGGCGAGCGGCAACGGCCTATTCCCCGGCGTTGTTCCACGTCATACCGGTTGAGTTCCGACACTCGATCGCGAACACCGGCCGCTACGAAGCGCGCAGGCGCACTCCAACGGTCTGCAGGAATCCCCCTAGCCGCTTCACCAGCAATTCCCGATATCCCATGCGGAACGCCTGCCGCACCATCAAGCATCCCTCTGCAGGAAGCCACACATGAGCCTGGCGCTGGTCTACAGCCGTGCCCGCGCCGGGGTCGACGCCCCGCTGGTGCGGGTGGAAGTGCATCTCTCCGGCGGCCTGCCTGTCACCCAGATCGTGGGCCTGGCGGAAACCAGCGTGCGGGAATCCCGCGAACGCGTACGTGCCGCCCTGCTCTGCGCGCGCTTCGACTTTCCGCAGCGACGCATCACTCTGAATCTCGCGCCCGCCGACCTGCCCAAGGAAGGTGGACGTTACGACCTGGCCATCGCCCTGGGCATTCTGGCAGCCAGTGGCCAGGTCGATCCGCAGTCACTGCTGCAATACGAGTTCCTGGGTGAGCTTGGCCTGACCGGCGAACTGCGGCCGGTGGCAGGTGCGCTGCCGGCCGCGATCGCGGCCGCTGAAGCCGGGCGCATCCTGGTGGTGCCGCCAGGGAATGCCGCAGAGGCTGCGTTGGCCGAGCACGCGGATGTGCGTGTGGCGCGTACGCTGCTGGAATGCTGCGCCGGGCTGGGCAATCCGCGCCTGTTGCCACCCGTGGAGCGCGTGGACACGACACCGTTGCCACTGCCCGATCTGGCCGACGTGCGCGGGCAGGCGCATGCACGGCGCGCGTTGGAAGTGGCCGCTGCCGGTGGGCACCATCTGTTGTTGATCGGTAGTCCTGGCTGCGGCAAGACACTGTTGGCCTCGCGCCTGCCCAGCCTGTTGCCGGATACCGAAGAGACTGAGGCGCTGCAGCTTGCCGCGATTGCGTCGGTGAGTGGCGAAGGGCTGGACCCAAGACGTTGGCGGCAGCGGCCCTTTAGAGCGCCCCATCACAGCGCGAGCGCGGCGGCGCTGGTGGGTGGGGGCAACCCGCCCTGCCCCGGTGAAATATCACTGGCCCACCATGGAGTCCTCTTCCTTGATGAGCTCCCAGAATGGAACCGCAGCGCGCTGGAAACCCTGCGCGAGCCACTGGAATCCGGCCACATCCGCATCGCCCGCGCGGCGCGCAGCGTGCAGTACCCCGCGCGGTTCCAACTGGTGGCTGCGATGAATCCCTGCCCGTGCGGCTGGGCCGGTGACCGCAGCAACCGTTGCCTGTGCAGCGACGAGCGGATCAACCGCTACCGTGCGCGGGTGTCCGGTCCGTTGCTGGACCGCATCGATCTGCATATCGGCGTAACACGAATGGACGCGGTGGAGCTGCGGGAGAGCACGCCACTGGGTGAGCCCAGTGCTGCGGTACGTGCACGGGTGGAAGCCGCCCATGCCCGGCAGCAGGCACGTGGCGGGCTCAATGCACATCTGCCGCCGGCGGCGCTGCGGGCGTGCACGAAGCTGAGCGAGGCCGATCAGGATCTACTTGAGCAGGCGATTGAACGTCTGCAGCTTTCCGCACGGGCGATGCACCGGATTCTGCGCGTGGCGCGCACGATTGCGGATCTGGCGGGTTGCGAGGTGATCCGGACGGCGCATCTGGCTGAGGCGATTGGCTATCGGCAGCTGGATCGGGGAAAGCCCTAGAAGCACCGTCCCGAGGGGGCGTTGGTAGAGTCGACTGTTAGTCGACTCGCGCGCGACGCGCGGTCTCTTGGAGGGCCGAAGCTAAGAGCAGTCGACTAACAGTCGACTCTACCAAGAGCAGGTCATAGCGGCTCGGCACGTCGAGGACAGCCCTCGCGCCTCAGGCCGCAGTATCCACCCGCCCTCGCTTCGCCAGCAACGCCACCCGACGGCTGACCAGCGCGTGCAGCTCCGCCAGCTCCGACGCCCGGTCAGCCGTCATGTTCCCGCCAAACAGCACCCGCGACAACGCCGCCTCGTCGCTGTCGTCCGGGTGCTGCCACCGGTCCCGGTACACCTTCTGGCACACCAGCCAGGCCTGCCGCAGCCCCCCACCGGGCAACGGACGGACCACGCGCTCGTAGACGTGCCAGAACTGGTACTCGGCCTGCAGGTCGATCACAGGCGTCACGGACGGCGCCTGCCGGGGCCGTCCCGGGCTCCGGATGTCGAACAACGGTGATCGCGGGTTGTACTGAGCCATGCCGACAGCATGACCCAGCAACATTGTGGGAACCTTGCGTCGCCGCCAGAAAATCCCTGTTGATTGCGCAAGGCGTGTTTCTGGCAGGGGTCAGCTATCCACGCATGGCGTGGATCTACTCAGAAGGTCATCGAGGTACTGAACATCAGCTGCCGTGGCGCGCTGCGCTGCAGGGTCTGGTAATCCCCCGAGAACGACGAGCCGGCGATGGTGGCGGTGCCGATGTTGTGGCGGTTGAACAGGTTGCTCACGTCCAGCCGCAGCTCCAGCCCCGGCACCGCGCTATCGGCACCGAAGCGGTAGGCGGCATAGGTGTTGACCTGCCAGAACGTGGGCACGCGGATGTCGTTCTCGTAGGTGAAGGGCTGGCGCAGGTACGAGGTGCTGGTGGCACCAAAACGCCAGTCACCGAAGTGCGCGGACAGGTCGCTGACCAGCGAGATCTGCGGGTAGCCCGGCTGGGCATTGCCCTTGATCGGGTACACCGTGTCGCCCACCACGAAATCGCTGTCGTAGTACGAACGGGCTACGGCCACGCCCTGATAGAACTGCAGGTGGTCGGTCAGGTCGGCGGTGATGCCGAGGTCGGCACCGATCACATGCATCTTCGGCATCAGCCGAACCGTGTTGATCTGCGCGAACTGGGTACCGATGGCTGCTGACAGCAGGCGGTTGCGGATGTCGTTGTAGAACACGTCGCCGGTGATCGTCAGCCGGTCGAAGCGATGCGACGCGCCTACGGTGAGGTTCCAGTTCTTCTCCGGGCGCAGCGTGCCGGCCACGCGGTCGAACTCTTCCTGGTCGGTGATGGTCCATGCGGAGGCGGTGTAGCCGATGTTGCCGCGCTGGGCCACGCGGTAGCCGTTCATGGTGTTGGCCAGGTCGATGAAGGCGTCGGTGGATTCGGTCGGGCTCCAGAACAGCGAGACATGTGGCAGGAAGTTGCTCTTCGCGCGCAGCGTACCATTCACCGGCCGGTCCTTGGCATCACCCAGGCCGCCACCGCGGGTGCGGAAGTCCACGGCCTTGAGGCCGACACCCAGCTTCAGCGTGTCGTTCAGCACGATGTCGTCCTGCAGGTAGAACTGGCGCGAGCGGGTCACCCAGCTCGATGCGTTGTCGGTCTTGAACGCGGGGCCGTACACGTCGAACGGGCCGGTGGCCTTCAGCGGCGGGCCCTCGCCCAGCAGTGGCTGCTGGTACCACTCGGTCTTGGCCGCGGCCTTGCTCTTCTCCTGCCAGAAACCGGCAGTGAAGGTGTGCGCGCCGGTCTCGAACTGCAGGTTAACCATGCCGCCCAGGCGGTTGAGGCGCGGCGTCTGTACCTGTTCGGAGAACGGTGCGCCGTTGGGCGACGGTACGGTCGGGTCGGTCAGCGTGGCCTGGGTGTGGCTGTTGGCGTTGTACAGCTGCACGTTGCCACTCAGCGCTGGGGTGATCTGGAAGCGATGGTTGATCGATGACACGCGGTCGCGGGTGGTCTGGCCGGTGTCGTACGGAATCAGTTCGGACAGCTCACCGCAGGTGTAGGCGCCGCAGGATTTGTCCGCGTTTTCCGGCGAGGCCACGTACCACGCCCACGCATAATCGGGATAGAAGATGTCGGCCTTCCAGCCCAGCTTGCGGATCATGTCGAAGGAGATGTTGTTGTAGCCCCAGACCTTGGCCTTGCTGTCGGACAGGAACACGGTGACATCGCCCCAGGCGACGTCCTGCTGCAGCTTCAGGTCGCCGCGCAGGAAGTTCTGCGTGCCCTCGCCCTGGTACTTGTCGGCGGACACGCGCTGCAGGTCGACCAGCACTTTCGGGCCATGCTCACCGAGCTGGCCGCTCTGCCCGGACACGGTGGTGACCAGCGTGCTGTTGCTGCCCACGCCCTGCTTCACGCGCAGGCTGGGCGTGTCCTGCAGGTCGCGCAGGCGGTATTCCAGGCTGCCGCCGTTGACGCTGCTGGAGAACACGCTGACCGGCGCACCACCGGGGCTGACTGTGATCGCGCCGATGCCATCGGGCACGCCCACGTTCACCACGCTGGTGCCGGTAAGCGAGAGGAAGCCGTTGTCGTTCAGCGGCACGCCTTCGAAGGTGATGCCCATTTCGTTCATGCGGAAGCCGCGCACGAACAGGCTGGTGGCGGAGATATCCAGGCCCAGCCCGTCGGTGGCGGTGTAGCTGGCGCCCGGTACCTGCTTCAGCATGGCCAGGCCGTTGTTGCCGGTGACCATCGCGTCGAGGTCTTCGGCCTTGATGATGTAGCGGTTGGGGCCGATCACCTGGGTCGGTGCCACGGCCGCACCGCGCGGTGTGGCGATGACCTGCAGGGCGTTGAGCGTAGTGGGCGTGTCGTGCGCGGCATCGTGCGTTTCCGCGGCGTACGCAGGTGCGGTGGTGGCCGCGATGATGGCCAGGGCGAGGCGCGTCGTGGGTGGGGTGTTCATGGGCAGATCCAGGATGTAGGGAGAGAGCGGCGCACGTGCACGGCCAGCGCGTTGCAGCACCGGTGTCGGCGCCCTGGCTGGCGATGCGATTGCGTTGGGGGTGACGGCGCAGTGCGCGCCGGTCAGTGGCAGAGGAAGACGATCCTCTGCCTCAGAATTCGATGGCGTGATTTCGACGTGCGAAATTCTTGCATCGCGCTGCCGCATTCGCCATTGCGCGGTGGTACAGCGCGAATGGCGATAGGGATGGGTGGGTTATACGTGGGTATAGCCCCGGCGTGGTCGGGGCCGACCTTGGTCGGCGCTTGCCGTCTGCGTGTGCCAACCAAGGTTGGCACCTACCGGGGCGGATGAGGTTGGCAGCTACCTGGACAGCTGACCGCGCGGTTACTGCAGGACGAAGCGCTCGATCGCCCGCGCCACACCTTCATCGGCGTTGCTGGTGGTTTCAAACCGCGCCACCGCCTTCACAGCATCAATGGCATTGCCCATCGCCACGCTGGTACCGGCGTACTGCAGCATGGTCAGGTCGTTTTCCTGGTCACCGATGGCCATCACGTTGGCGCGATCGATGCCCAGGTGCTCGGCCAGCTTCTGCAGGCTCGGGCCCTTGCCGGCGCGGCGGTCGAACACTTCCAGGAAGAACGGCGCGCTCTTAAGCACCGCGAAACGCTCGGTCAGTTCGCTGGGCAGGCGCGCGATGGCGGCATCCAGCACGTCGGGCGCGTCGATCATCATCAGCTTGATGAAGGACATCGACGGGTCCATGTCTTCCACGCGGCGGTAGGACAGCGGCATCCGCGAAAGATGCGAGTCGGCCACGGTGTAATAGCTGATGTCCTGGTTGGGCGTGTACATGCGCTGGCTGTCCAGCGCCTGGAAGTGCACGCCCACTTCGCGGGCCACCTGCTCGCAGAACAGGAAGTCGTCGAAGCTGAGCGGATACTCGACCACGGTTTCGCGCGTGCCGATGCGTTGCACCAGGCCGCCATTGCAGGCGATGCAGTAGTCGTCGTCGCCGGTGATGCCCAGCTCGTGCAGGAACGGTGCCAGGCCGGGAACCGGGCGGCCACTGGTCAGCACGATGTGCACCCCCAACGCGCGCGCCTGCGCGATGGCCTGCTTGGCCCGGGCGGTGAGCGTGTGGCTGGGGTCCAGCAGGGTGCCATCCATGTCGATGGCGACCAGTTCGATGGTCGATTGCCTGCGGCCCATGTCCATTGCGTTCAACTCGTGCGGGGCACGCCAGTTTACCCCCTCATGCCCGGTTCACCTCTTTGCCCACGTTGGCCGGGATACTGCGGGAGCCTGTGCGTCCCCCACCGCAGGACGGCCCGCTGACCGCCCTTCCCTGGAGAACCTTGCGACGCATGACCTACCGTGCCCCCGAAACCAACGACAGTGCGCCTCTGGCCCAGCAGATCGAGCAGATGATCGACGAGCTGCCCGGCGAGCAGGTCAGCGTCGGCACCCTGCTCAGTGCGCTGGGCGATGAAGGCCTGCTGCTGATCGTGATCCTGCTCTCGGCCATCTTCATCATTCCGGTGTCGATTCCCGGGCTGAGCACCGTGTTCGGCGCCTCGATCCTGCTCATCGGCCTGAGCCGGGTGCGCAACCGCCCGCTGTGGGTGCCGCAGAAGCTGGCGCGCCGCGAGATCGCCACCGACAAGCTGAAGGCCAACCTGGGCCGTGCGCTGAAGTGGGTGCACCGCATGGAGCGGCTGTCGCGGCCGATGCGGCTGGCGGTGATGGTGCGCTCGAAGAAGATGATGCGCCTGAACAACCTGATGCTGGTGTTCGCGACCCTGCTGCTGATGGCGCCCGCCGGACCGATTCCTTTCAGCAACACGCTGCCGGCGCTGGCGCTGATGTCCTTTGCAATCGGCTTCATCCAGCGCGATGGCGCGGCGGTGGCGGCCGGTTACGGCTTCGTGGTGGCCACGGTGGTGTATTTCGGCGTGCTGCTGGGCGGCGTCGGGTTTGCTGCCGAGTCGGTGTTCAGCGGGTTCCGCAGCAGTACTGCGGAACTGTAGAGCCGAGCCCATGCTCGGCTTACGCGCGCACCGCGCGGGTTTCCGTGCACCGAACGAAGAGCAGCCGAGCATGGGCTCGGCTCTACAGAACTACTTGGCCGACACCCGCCACACCACGTCGCCCACGTCGTCGGCGACCAGCAGCGCGCCCTCTGCATCCATGGCCATCCCCACCGGCGCACCCATCAGCGTCTTCTCGTCCTTCGAGGCGAAGCCACTGACCACAGTCTGTGGCCGCCCGGTCGGCTTGCCGTCCTTGAACGGTACGTACACCACTTCGTACCCGCTCAGCGGCGAGCGGTCCCAGCTGCCGTGTTCGCCGATGAAGGCACCGCCGTGGTACTGCGCCGGCAGTGCCTGGCCGGTATAGAACAGCAGGCCCAGCGGCGCCACGTGCGAGCCGATCGCGTAGTCCGGCACGATCGCCTTGGCCACCAGGTCCGGCCGCTGCGGCTGCACGCGCTCGTCCACGTGCTGGCCGTAGTAACTGTAGGGCCAGCCATAGAAGCCATCTTCTTTCACCGAGGTCAGGTAATCCGGCACCAGGTCGGCACCGATCTCATCGCGTTCGTTCGCAACAGCCCACAACTTTCCGGTGCTCGGCTCCCAGTCCAGGCCGGTCGGGTTGCGGATGCCCGAGGCGAAGATGCGGCTGCCACGGGTGGCCACGTCCACTTCCAGCACCACCGCGCGGCGGTATTCGACGGCCAGGCCATTCTCGGTGATGTTGCTGTTGGAACCCACGCCCACGTACAGCTTGCGGCCATCGCGGCTGGCCAGCAGTTCCTTGGTCCAGTGGTGGTTGATGGTGCTGGGCAGGTCGGTGAACTCGCGGCCCTTGTCGGACATGCGGGTTTCGCCGGGCACGTAGTGGTACTGCATGATGTTGCCGGTGTTGGCCACGTACAGCGTGTCACCGATCAGCTGGATGCCGAACGGCGAGTGCAGGCCTTCGATGTAGACGTGCTGGGTCCAGGTGTTCGTTCCCGGCGAGCGGCGCAGCAGGGTGACCCGGTTGCCGCCCTTGCCGGCCTTGCCCGAGCGCGCCTTCACCTTGCCGGCAATCCACTGCTTGGGCGTGGTGACCGGTTCTTCGCCGGGGCCGTTGCCTTCCACCACCAGCACATCGCCGTTGGGCAGGGTCAACAGCCGCCGCGGATGCAGCAGGTTGGCGGCGATGCGCTCGATCTTCAGGCCCTCTGCCACCGAGGGCGACTGGCCGTCGGCCCAGCCCACGCCGCGTGGCACCTGCATTGGCGGCATCAGGAAGTTCTTCGGTGCCGGCAGCGGTGGCTTTGCGCCGGACTGGTCGGTGGGGTGATATTCGGCCTTGCCCGCGCAGGCCGACAGAGTGACGGCCAGTGCCAGCGCGGCGACGGTGGGCAGGATGTGCTTAGCCATGACGACCTCCCTGCAGCACCGGCGGCTGCAGTGACAGCAGGATCAGGCCCAGGGCGATCAGGGCCACGGTCAGCGCCGACAGGATCGTACCCGGCACGGCAACGGCATACGCATCGCGGCTGTGCACGAACGCGTTCCAGATGGCCAGTACCACCGCGACCAGGTTGAGGAAGAAGTCGATGCGGTCGATGCGGGTGGCGGTACCGCTGCGGCGCCAGACCGCGAACAGGTTGATCAGGCGCGGAATGATGGCGATCAGCAGGCCGAAGGTGATCAGCCAGGCAGCGGCCTTGCCCCACATCACCTCGGCGCTGTTGAGATAGATCGCGTCGAAGATCAATGCGCCGACGAAGAAGCCGAAGGGTATCGGGTTCAACAGGCTGAACAGCGTGGTGCCGAGGCCGCGATGGGCCTGGGCGAGCGGATTGACCATCATCGTGCTCCGACGCGGAAGGGTGCACGGGCTGTAGTAGCACAGCCGGATGTGAGGGCGCGCGATGACACCGCTTGTGTAGAGCCGAGCCCATGCTCGGCTGCTTTACACACGGGACCGTCCGATCAGCCGAGCATGGGCTCGGCTCTACAGGAATGCGCAGTCGTCATTACCCCGCGGCATAAGCGTTTGTGACGCAATCGGCACATCTGCAGATTGGGTGTGTGAAGAGGTAGGGAGTTGTTCGTTGTGTCGCGTTTGGCTCGTTGCGATGGGGCAGATCCGCCCCGCCGTCCTGCCATGCCGATTCACAACAGAAGGATTCGTGTATGAAGCGACACACGCAACGCTCCACGCCACCGCGCTCCGCGCGCCTGGCCCTTGCCACTGCCCTGGTGCTGGGCAGCCTGGCCGTCACCGCCCAGGCCCAGCAGGCCGATCCGCTGGCCGGGCGTCAGTGGCATCTGCTCAACACCGGGCAGGCCGTACTGGGCGATACCCTGCCGGTGGCCGGCAACGATCTCAACGTGGATGGCCTGTTCCGCAATGGCATCCGTGGCCAGGGCGTCACCATCGCCATCGTCGATGACGGCCTGCAGATCGCCCACCCGGACCTGGCTGCCAACGTCGCGGCGGTCGCGGGCAAGAATTTCGCCAACCAGAGCAACAACCCTTCACCGTCCAATCCGGACCGCGACAATCACGGCACCATGGTCGGCGGCATCGCCGGTGCGGTGGGCGCCAACAACCTGGGCGTGCGCGGCGTGGCCTCGGCGGCCACACTCAAGGGCTTCAATTTCCTGGCATCCAATGCCCAGGGCAATTCGAACTCCAACATCGAGTACTCGTGGTGGGACGGCGCCGAAGTGGCCGACGTGGGGGTCTTCAACAACAGCTGGGGCTCCAGCCCGGGCAACCCCAACCTGCCGTTGGCCTACAGCCAGAACGACATCACCGCCTATGAGCAGGCCATGTCCGGCACCCGTGGCGGGCGCGGTGGCATCTACGTGAAAGCCGCCGGCAACAACCACAACAACGGCGCACGCTCGGATGGCACCGACATCTGCTCGGCAGACACCAAGAACCGCAACACGGGCTGCATTCCGGCCGGCCGCGATCCGCGCAACAACCTGTTCAACGTGATCACTGTTGCCGCCGTGCGCGCCGATGGCGTGCGCTCCTCGTACTCGTCCACCGGCTCGGCGCTGTGGGTGTCCGGCTTCGGCGGCGAGAATGGCTGGCAGCGGCAGGTCGTGCCGGGGCAGCTGGCGATCCGCTACGATCCGGCCATCCTCACCACCGACGTCACCGGCTGCGCGCAGGGCAGCAACAAGAATACGAGCCTGCGCAACACATTGGACGGCGACCAGTCCGCCATCGACAGCACCTGCAACTACACCGGCAAGATGAACGGTACCTCGGCGGCCACGCCGATGGTGTCGGGCGTGGCGGCACTGCTGCTGGAAACCAATCCAAACCTGTCCTACCGCGATGTGAAGTACATCCTGGCCACCACCGCCACCCGCAATGACCCGAACCGGGCGGCGGTCACGCACTCCGATGGCCGCGTGCTGGTGCCGGGTTGGACGGTGAATGCCGCCGGCCGCGCCTACAGCAACTGGTACGGCTTCGGCGTGGTCAACGCCGCCCGTGCAGTAGAGGTCGCCGAGAACTTCCAGTCGCTGGGTGCATTGGTGGACAGCGGCTGGCGCAACACGACGCGCACCGTAGCCATCGGCAATACCTCGGCCGCTGCTGCACGTCTGACCTTCCAGCTGGCCAATGGCGCGCGCAACATCGAAAGCGTGCAGCTGGGCTTCCGGGTCAATCACAGCAACACCCGCCAGCTGCAGTTCGTGCTGGTCTCGCCCAGTGGCACGCGCAGCGTGGTGCAGCCGGCATTCACCGCGATCGGCTCTGGCCTCAATGGTGTCCAGCGCAACTTCACCAACTGGGACCTGCTGTCCAGCAATGCCTTCCTGGATGAGAACGCCACGGGCACCTGGACGCTGGAAGTCACCGACCTGGGGCAGGCCGCGAACGCTGCATCGCGTGGCAACCTCGAATTCTTCAAGATCCGCGTTCTGGGGCACTGATGATGAAGACGACCATTCTGTTGAGCACCCTCGCCCTCGCGGCGATGACCACCACCGCCTGGGCACAGAGTTCGGGCCAGACACCTCCGGCGAAGACCTTGTCGACCGTAGACACGCAGCAGTTGAAGGCGGAGGCCACCGGCCGTTCGTTCAATGTGGGCGGCGCGCGCTTCCAGCTGGCGCCGTCGGCAACCGTGCAGCCGGCCAGCGGCGGTCAGTTCCGGATCACCACCGGGGCTGATGCCAGCGCGGCGGCCGTCGGCACCCGCAGCAAGCGGTCCACCGATGCGTCTACCGGTGTGGCCGCACGTGCGGATGCCGGTGCCAGCAAGTTTGCGGCCGCTGTCTCCAACGATGGCGCGCCGGTAGTGGCGACCTCGCGGGTCAAGGTGTTCTTCACCGATGCGGCCTCGGCCCAGCGTGCGGCCACCGCCACCGGCGGCACCGTGGTGAAGGTATCCAAGGCCTCGGGCCGCGCGATCGTCGAGTACCCCTCGGTGAACGCGGCGCTGGATGCGACCACCAAGCTGCTGTCGACCGCCGGCATCAAGGCGGCCGAGCCGGACGTGGTGCAGTGGGAAGAAACCAAGTAAGGCGTTGAGTGGTGCCCCCGGCCGGTTGGCTCTCCTGGCCGGCCGGGGGATTGGTTCTGCCAGGGCGTGCCGACCAACGGTCGGCACCCACCGGCGTCAGCGCGCGGCGAGTGTGCCGGTGTGCTTGAGGCTGCAGCTGGCCAGCGCGTCGTTGCCGGCGGCTGGATGAGCGGGCTCCAGCAGCAGGCGCTGCACGTCGGAGAACAGCTTGTCCACCGGCATGCCATAGGGCGCGAACAGGCGCAGGCGGCCCTGGCGGTCGAACACGTAGCCACCGGCGATGTGGCTCATGGTGTAGGTCTCAGGCACCTGGCCGGGTTCCTTCTCGTAGAACGCCTTGAAGTCGCTGGCCATCGCGGCCAACTGCGCTTCGTTGCCGACCAGTGCGATCGCCTTGGGGTCGAAGGCTTCCACATAGGTGCGCGCAACCTCCGGCGTATCACGCGCCGGGTCGACGCTGACGAACACCACCTGCAGCTGGTCGGCATCCTTGCCCATCAGGTGCTTCACCTGGCTCAACTCGACCATGGTGGTCGGGCACACATCCGGGCAGCTGGTGAAACCGAAGAACAGGTAGGTCACCTGCCCCTGCAGGTCCTTCGGGCCGCGCACGGTGCCGTGGCTGTCGGGCATCGACCACTGCTGGCCAAGTTCTTCGCAGGCGATGTCCTTGGAATAGAAGTCCATGCGCGACTGCGCACTGCAGCCGGCCAGCAGGCCGATGGCCAGGCCTGCCAGCAGCGGCAGGCGGAAACGGGGAGAGAACAACGAACGGACAACAGCAGCAGGACGCTTCACGGGTACCACCAACGCAGATGCGGGCGGGGTCTCGGTCAGGCCTGCCCTTGGGGGAAAAGAGGGCTGAGGTGCCGGGGTGATCGCGCGATCCGTGCCGATCACCCCGGCCACGGTCAGTTGATCATCATGTGGTAGTGCATGCTCCAGATGATCCATACCGACAGCGCGACGATGATGAACAGGATCACCAGGGTGAACACGAAGCTGGCCAGGTTCCAGCCACCTTCGGACTTGCGGTCCATGTGCAGGAAATAGACCAGCTGCACCAGGATCTGCGCCACCGCAAAGCCGACCAGCAGGAACAGCGTGAGCGGACGCGACAGCACCGGGTTCATCACCAGCGCGAACGGCACCACGGTCAGTAGCGCGCACAGCACGAATCCGATCAGGTAGGACTTGGTGGAGCCGTGCGCATTGCCGGCGCGCGAGGTTTCGACGTGGGCCATGTCAGAAGGCTCCGATCAGGTAGACGAAGGTGAAGACGCAGATCCACACCAGGTCCAGGAAGTGCCAGAACAGGCTCAGGCACGACACGCGGGTGATGTTGGTCGGGGTCAGGCCACGGCGGTAGACCTGGTGCATGACCACCGCCATCCAGATCAGGCCGCTGGCCACGTGCAGGCCGTGGGTGGCGACCAGCGCAAAGAACGCCGACAGGTAGGCACTGGTGCTGGGGCCTGCGCCTTCGTGGATCAGGTGCGAGAACTCATAGATCTCCATGCCGATGAACGAGGCACCGAGCACGAAGGTCACGCCCAGCCAGCGCAGCACCGCCGAGGTGTCGTGGCGGTGCATCGCCAGTACGGCCTGGCCGTAGGTGATGCTGGAGACCAGCAGCAGGAAGGTCTCGGCCATCACGAACGGCAGCGAGAACAGCTCCTTGCCGGTGGGGCCGCCGGCGTAGGCGGTGCTGAGCACCGCGTACGAGGCGAACAGCGAACCGAACAGCACCAGGTCGGACATGAGGTAGACCCACATGCCGAACACCTTCATGCCGCCCTGTTCGTGGCCATGGTCGTGTTCGTGGTGGTCCTCGTGCGCCTGCGTGTCGCTGGCCAGCTCCGGGCGGGTCAACAGGTTCATGCGCGTACCTCCTTCAGCTTGGCAAGGTTGGCCGCTTCGGTGCGCGCCACCTCTTCGGAACTGACGTAGTAGTCCACGTCCTCGTCGTAGGACCGCACGATCAGGGTGACGATCATCGCGATGAAGCTGGCCGCGGCCATCCACCAGATGTGCCAGACCAGGGCGAAGCACAGCACCAGGATCCAGATGTTGAGGATCAGCGGCACGCCGGTGTTCTTCGGCATGTGGATCGGTGCGTACTTCTTCGGCGGCGGCGGCAGGCCGCGCTTCTTCGCTTCGTGGAAGGCGTCCAGCTCATCGGCCTTGGGCACCACGGCGAAGTTGTAGAACGGCGGCGGCGACGGCGTGGCCCATTCCAGCGTGCGTGCATTCCACGGGTCGCCGGTCAGGTCCAGGTTGCGCTTGCGGTCGCGCACGCTCACGTAGATCTGCACCAGCATCAGGATGATGCCCGCGAACACGAACAGCGCACCGATGAAGGCGGCGATCAGGTACGGCGTCCACGCCGGGTTGTCGTACTGGTTCATGCGGCGGGTCATGCCCATGAAGCCGAGCATGTACAGCGGCATGAAGGCCAGGTAGAAGCCGATCACCCAGCAGGCGAACGACCACTTGCCCAGGCGCTCGTTGAGGGTGAAGCCGAACACCTTCGGGAACCAGTAGGCGAAGCCGGCCAGGTAGCCGAACAGCGCGCCACCGATGATGGTGTTGTGGAAGTGGGCAACCAGGAACAGGCTGTTGTGCAGCAGGAAGTCCGCGCCCGGGATGGCCAGCAGCACGCCGGTCATGCCACCGATGGTGAAGGTGACCAGGAAGGCGATGGTCCACAGCATCGGCACGCTGAACTCGACGCGGCCACCATACATGGTGAACAACCAGGTGAAGATCTTCACGCCGGTGGGAATGGCGATGATCATCGTCATGATGCCGAAGAAGGCATTGACGCTGGCACCGGAACCCATGGTGAAGAAGTGGTGCAGCCAGACGATGAACGACAGGATGCCGATCGCCAGCGT
This sequence comes from Stenotrophomonas sp. AS012628, assembly GCF_010608305.1. Taxonomy (NCBI): domain Bacteria; kingdom Pseudomonadati; phylum Pseudomonadota; class Gammaproteobacteria; order Lysobacterales; family Lysobacteraceae; genus Stenotrophomonas; species Stenotrophomonas sp. AS012628. The sequence continues at coordinate 33,925 of NZ_VMBJ01000029.1, forward strand.
GGCGCCGACCATCGACTTGTAGCCGAACAGCTTCTTGCGCGCGAACGTGGCGGTCACTTCAGAGAAGATGCCGAACGCCGGCAGCACCAGGATGTACACCTCCGGATGGCCCCAGGCCCACACCAGGTTCACGTACATCATCGGGTTGCCACCCAATGTGTTGGTGTAGAAGTTGAAGTCCAGGTAGCGATCCAGGGTGAGCGCACCCAGCGCCACGGTCAGGATCGGGAAGGCGGCGATGATGATCACGCTGGTGACCAGCACGGTCCAGGTGAACACCGGCATCTTCATCAACGTCATGCCCGGCGCACGCATGCGCAGGATGGTGATGAACAGGTTGACGCCGGTCAGCAACGTACCGATGCCGGACGCCTGCAAGGCCCAGATGTAGTAGTCGACACCCACGCCTGGACTGAACTCGATGCCCGACAGCGGCGGATAGGCGACCCAGCCGGTCATGGCGAATTCGCCGACGCCCAGCGAGATCATCATCAGCGCTGCGCCGACCACGAAGATCCAGAAGCTGAAGGCGTTGAGGAACGGGAACGCCATGTCGCGCGCACCAATCTGCAGCGGCACGATGATGTTCATCAGGCCGACCACGAACGGGGTGGCCACGAAGAAGATCATGATCACGCCGTGTGCGGTGAAGATCTGGTCGTAGTGCTCGGGCGGCAGGAAACCGTCACTGCCTGGTCCGGCCGCGGCCAGCTGCGCGCGCATCATCAGCGCATCGGCGAAGCCGCGCACCAGCATGACCAGCGCCACCACCACGTACATGATGCCGATCTTCTTGTGGTCCACGGTGGTGAACCAGTCACGCCACAGCGGGCCCCACAGCTTGAAGTACGTCACCGCGCCGAGCAGCGCGAGGCCACCCAGCACCATGGCCGCCAATGTGACCACGACGATCGGCTCGTGCAGCGGCACGGCCTCCCACGTCAATTTACCCAACATGTTCGTTACTCCTGGGAAACCTGGGCACCGCCGGCAGCGCCCGCCGGGGTAGCAGCTGCGGTGTTCTCACCGACGCCGATGAACTGGTCGATGACCTTCTTGAACAGCAGCGGTTCAACACTGGAGAAGTGCTGCACCGGTGCGTTCTTCGACGGCGCGGCCAGCGCCTTGAACTGCGTGAAGCTGAGCGCGTCGGGCGCGCTGCGCACTTCGGCCACCCAGCGCTCGAAGTCTTCGTTGCTGCTGGCAGTGGCGATGAACTTCATGTTCGAGAAGCCATGCCCGCTGTAGTTGCCGGACATGCCACGGAACTGGCCGGGCTCGTTGGCGATCAGGTGCAGCTGCGTGCGCATGCCGGCCATCGCGTAGATCTGCCCACCCAGCTGCGGGATGAAGAAGGTATTCATCGTCGAGTTGGAGGTGATGTTGAATGCCAGCGGGCGGTTGGCCGGGAAGTTGAGCTGGTTGACCGTGGCGATGCCCAGGTCTGGGTAGACGAACACCCATTTCCAGTCGGTGGCGATCACGTCCACGTGCAGCGGCTCACCGGCCACGTCAAGCGGCTTGTAGGGGTCCAGCTCGTGGGTCGACTTCCACACGATCACCGCCAGCACCGCGATGATGATCAGCGGCACGCCCCAGACCACGATCTCCACCTTGGTGGAGTGCGACCAGTCCGGCATATATTTCGCTTTGGTGTTGCCGGCGCGGTAGCGCCACGCGAACACGAAGGTCAGCACGATGGCCGGTATCACCACGATCAGCATCAGGCCGATGCAGATCAGGATCAGGTCGCGCTGGGCGAGCCCGACCATGCCCTTCGAATCCAGCAGCACCCAGTCACAGCCCGACAGGCCGACGCAGGCCAGGGCGACCAGCGCCAGGCGGATGCGGTTCCAGCAGATATTCATTGGAGGTCAACCCTGTTGAAGAAGCGCGCTTGACCGGCTCGCCTGCGCGCAGCGCCCGGGCGTGGAGCGGCTACACTGTGGGTACGAGGTCGCCTACAAGCAGGCGAACCACTCCAATCAAGCCCATACAAGATACAGCATTGTATGGACTTGTGCATCTGCACGTATGGAAAAATCTGACCGATGACGCCACCTGCCGCCGGCCGCCGCCTGAAACACCCCAATCGCACCTGGGTCCGCCCCTTCCGCGAGGGCGCCGGCCCGCTGTACCTGCAGATTGCCCAGCAGGTGCGCGAGGCAGTGGATGACGGCGTGCTGCGCCCGGGCGACCGCCTGCCGCCGCAGCGCGACCTGGCCCAGCAGGTGGGCGTGGACCTGACCACGGTCACCCGCGCCTTTGCCGAGCTGCGCCAGGCCGGCCTGCTCGACGCGCAGGGCGCGGGCGGCACCTTCATCGCGCTGTCGGCCGGCAACCGCAGCACCTCGGTCGACCTGAGCATGAACATCCCGCCGCTGCTGGGCAGCGCGCCGTTCGCGCAGGGCATGGAAGCCGGCTTCCAGCACGTGGGCCAGCAGCTGGGCCAGGGTGAACTGATGAGCTACCACGTCGGCGCCGGTACCCGCGAGGACCGCGCCGCCGCCGTACAGTGGCTGGCACCGATGCTGGGTACGGTCGGCACCGACCAGGTAGTGATCTGCCCCGGCGCGCAGACCGCGCTGTGCGCATTGATCCTGGCCCGCACCCAGCCGGGCGAACTGATCGCCGCCGAACAGCTGACCTACCCGGGCCTGCTGGCCGCCGCGCGCGTGCTGCAGCGGGGCGTAGTGCCGGTGGCGATGGACGCCGAGGGCATGCTGCCCGATGCGCTGGAAGAAGCCTGCCAGCTGCGCCGCCCGCGCCTGCTGTACCTGGTGCCGACCATCCAGAACCCGACCACGGCAACGATGTCGGCGCGGCGCCGGCAGGCCCTGCTGGCGGTTGCCAAGCGCCACGATCTGACCGTGATCGAAGACGATCCCTACTGGTTGCTGGCTGGTGACGCCGCGCCGCCGTTGGCCGCCCATCGCGACGCCGGCTGCCCGGTCTACTACATCTCCACCCTGTCCAAGTGCCTGGCCCCGGGCCTGCGCACCGCTTACCTGGTGGTGCCGGCCGGCGAGCCGATGGAGCCAGTGCTGGACGCCCTGCGCGCCATCGCGCTGATGCCGACCCAGTCGATGGTGGCGGTGGCCTCGCAGTGGATCCGCAGCGGCCAGGCCCAGGACATGGTGCTGCGCTTCCAGCAGGAGCTGCGCGAGCGCCAGGCCATTGCTGCCCGGTACCTGCCGTCCCGCGCGCGGGCGCACCCGGCCGGCCTGCACGTGTGGCTGCCGCTGCCGCCGCGGCTGGACCAGTACCGGCTGATCCAGGCCGCACAGGAGCAGGGGCTGGGCATCGCCAGTTCCGACGCCTTCAGCGTGGAAGAACCGCCGCCGGGCAACGCGATCCGCCTGTCGCTGGGCGGCGCGGTCGACCAGGGCGCGCTGGCCGGGGCGCTGGCCAAGCTGAACGAGATCCTGTCTGAAGCCCCCGAGGCCCGGCATAACGCCATCGTTTGAGCCATCCACGTGGCACGACATCCATACAAGATGATATTTTGTATGCAATGTATGGATGAAGGGACGTGCATCGATGCGCGCCGAGAAACTGAAGTTCCACCTGGTGATGGCCGGGTGCGGTGGCTTTGTCGTGCTGATGCTGGCCGCGCTGGCCTGGGTCTGCCTGCAGCCACAGACCGTGGACGTACAGGCCGCCGAACGCCATGCCATCGAGCAGTGCCTGCAGCGCAGCGAGGATCCGTCGCGTAGCGAGATCCAGCGTCGCGCGCAGGCCGACTCCTGCCGCGAGATGCGCAAGCAGTACGTGCACAAGTTTGGCGGGGACGCGTCCTGATGGGCGCAGCCGCGCCGCGTCGCCGCTGGCTGCTGCCGACGATGATCGCCCTCGCCTGCCTGTTCATGGCCGGCGTGGCGGCTGCGCTGTGGCAGTACTTCGGCTACAGCGCGCAGTCCACGTTCACCGAACAGGCCATCGTCTTCGACGACTCGCAGCTGCGCCTGCCGGCCGATCTGGCCGGAGATACCGGCCGCATCCGCGTGGTGCATTTCTGGGACCCGGCCTGCGGAGTGTGCAACCGCGAGACCGGTGCCCACCTGAGCTACCTGATCAGCATGTACCGCCGCGCCGGCATCGACTTCTACGCGATCCGTCGCCCTGGCACGCAGGGCGAACTGCCCGAGCCGCTGCGCAACAAGGTGATCAACCTGCCGTCCATCGACGGCATCGAGCACATCCCGGCCAGCCCTGCCGTGGCGATCTGGGACCGGCACGGCCATCTGGCCTACGCCGGCCCGTACAGCATCGGCATGGTCTGCAACTCGGCCAACAGTTTCGTCGAACCGCTGCTGGACAAGCTGGTACGTGGTGAGACCGTACGCCCGAAAGGACTGCTTGCCGTGGGCTGCTACTGCCCCTGGCAGGCCAAGCGCTGAGGACGCGCAATGACATCACTGACGCTGGCCGACGTGGCCGCCGCAAACAACAACGGCGGTCACCTGTCCGAACCGACCGATGGTTATGGACAGGCTCCCGCCGTTGGAAGCAACGATACGCCCCGACATGCTCCGTACATGCCGCGACCGGATGTCGCAGCGCGCGAGTGGGTGCAGGACGTGCTCGCGCACAGCGGTCCGATCTACCTGCGCATCGTCAATTCGCTGGAACGCACGGTGCGCCGTGGTGGTCTGGCACCGGGACAGCGCCTGCCCTCGCAGCGCGCGTTGGCGCAGCAGCTGGGCATCGACCTGACCACGGTCACCCGCGCCTTCGATGAAGCACGCAAGCGTGGCCTGATCGAAGCGCGTGGACCACAAGGCAGTTTCATCGCACCGCCCAAGGCCGGCTTCGACCAGGTGGTGGACCTGAGCATGAACGTGCCGCCGGTGCCTGATGCCGACGCGCTGGCGGAGACGCTGCGTCGCGGCGCCGCCGCCGTGCTTGCGCGCAGCAACGCACCGAACCTGATGACCTATCACCTGGGGGGCGGCAACCCCACTGATCGCCATGCCGCGGCGCGCTGGCTGCAGCCGATGCTGGGCGTCGTGGCTGACAACTGCCTGCTGCTGACCGAAGGCGCACAGGTGGCGCTGGCCGCGATCCTGGTCAGCCAGGGCCGCGATGGCGATACGATCCTCTGCGATGCGCTGGTCTACCCGGGCCTGCTGCAGGCCGCCGCCGCACTGGGCCGGCGGCTGCTGCCGGTGGACGGCGACGAACACGGCATGTGTCCTGAAGCGCTGCTGCGGCAGGCACGCGAAAGCGGCGCGCGCCTGGTCTATCTCAATCCCACCTGCCAGAACCCGACCGCGCTGACCCTGCCGCTGCAGCGGCGCGAGGCGCTGACGCGTGTACTGGAGAGCGAAGGCCTGCTGGCGATCGAGGATGATCCGTACTGGCACCTTGCCGAAGATGCACCTACACCGCTGGCGGCACTGGCACCGCGTCATGTGTTCTACGTGGCGACGCTGTCCAAGGTGATCAGCCCAGGCCTGCGCACCGCGTTCGTGCGCTGCCCGAGCGCGGCGCATGCCGAGGCGATGACGGCGGCGTTGCGGGCGACGCGACTGATGGGGCATCCGCTGGTCTCGGCGTTGGCCAGCCAACTGCTGCTGGATGGTTCGGCCCAGTCGCTGCTGGCCCAGGTGCGCACCGAGGCACGCGAGCGCACGCGCATGGCGCGCTACCTGCTGGCACCGTCGCTGCTGCAGCGCGCGGAAGGCCTGCATGCGTGGTGCCGGATACCGGCGCCGTGGACCGACGCCACGCTGGTGCGTACCGCACATCTGCAGGGGCTGGCGATTGCGCCGTCATCGGCGTTCTGCCCGCCGGGGGTCTCGCACCAGTGCGGCGTGCGGTTGTCGCTGGGGCTGGCCGCGGACCGACGGCAGCTGGAAAGTGCGCTGCGGCGGATTGACCGGTTGTTGTTGTCGGATGCGTTGCCGGCGATTGATCGGTAGGCGAAGAGCATCCACGCATGGCGTGGATCTACGGGACCCGCTTCGGTAGATACCAACTTTGGTTGGCAATGCCCGTGCACGCCACGCGTGGACGGAATGTGCCGACCAACGGTCGGCACCCACCAGGCCGGAGGAGGATCGGTAGTGCCGGCCGCTGGCCGGCGGAAGATTCCCCGGCACGGTTGGAATGTGCCAACCAAGGTTGGCACCTACCAAAGCAGGGTCAGGCCAGGGCGGAGAGCGCCTGCACCAGCGCATCCATCTGCTGCGGCCGGGTGAACACCGACGGCGTCACCCGCACGCAGGCGCCGGAGTCCAACCCGTCGCGATGCGTGGTGAACACGCGATGCTCGTCCAGCAGGCGCTTCTGCAGCGCCATGTTGTCTGCCACGCTGGTGCGCCCACGCAGACGGAAGCTGGCCAATGCGCTGGCCAGCGCCGGATCCGGCGAAGACAGCACTTCGATATGCGCCATCTGCCGTGCCGGCAGCGTCCAGCGCTCGCGCAGGTAGCGCAGGCGCGCCTGCTTGTTGGCCACGCCGATGCGCTGGTGCAGCGCGATCGCTTCCGGCAGTGCCAGGTAGGCGGCGAAGTTGACCGTGCCGGTGTGTACGCGGCTGCCCACGCGGCCGTCGTCGGTCTCGCCCATGTACGGGTCGAGGTCCGCAACGCGGCCCCTGCGCACATACATCGCGCCGACGCCGACCGGTGCACCGATCCACTTGTGCAGATTGATGCCAACGAAATCAGCCTTCAACTGCGGCACCGCATAGTCGAGCTGGCCGAACCCGTGCGCCGCATCGACAATCACGTCGATACCACGTGCGCGCGCACGCTCGGCGATCTCCGCCACCGGCAGCACCAGCCCGTGGCGATGGCTGACCTGGGTCAGCAGCACCAGCTTCAGGCGCGGCAACCGCGCGAATGCGGCCTCGTAGGCCTGCAGGATCTGCGCGTGGTCCGGCACCGCCGGCAGCGCGATACGCTCGACTTGCACGCCACGGCGCTGCTGCAGCCAGCGCATCGCGCCGATCATGCTGTCGTAGTCGATGTCGGCATACAGCACCTGGTCGCCGGGCTGCAGGCGGTTGTAGCCGCCAATCAACGCCAGCATCGCCTCGGTGGCGCCCCGAGTCAGTGCGATCTCATCCGCACCCACACCCAGCAGCTCGGCCACCTGCCGCTGTACTGCCAGGTACTGCGCCGGGAATTCACGGCGGCCGTACCAGGCGTTGCCACGGTTCACTTCAGCGGTGTGGCGCTGGTAACTGGCCAGCGTCTCAAGCCCCATCGCGCCCCAGTAGCCGTTCTCCAGATGGTTCACTTCGTCGGTGATGTCGAAGTGGCTGGCCACGGCGGTCCAGTAGTTTTCATCGCGGGCCAGCACGTCCGGCGCCACGGTCGTTGCGGGAATCTGCATGGGTGCAGCGTAACGCGCGGCAGCCGTGGCGGGCAGTGAAGACAGTGCAGCTGCAGCCGGCAGCAAGGTGCCTGCACGCAGAAGGGAACGGCGGGCCGGGTCCATCAGAAGCTCAGCCGGTACTGCGCGTACAGATTGGCACCATCGGTGTCGTACGGCGCGTTGCGCGAGTAGACCAGGCCGCGGCTGGCCTGGAACGTGGCCTCATCCGGGTAGCGGTCGAACACGTTGTCGGCACCCACGCGCAGGCTGTGATGTTCGTTGATGCGATAGCCAACAGCCAGGTCGAGGAAGCTCATCGCGCCGAAGCGCTGGTAGATGTCGCCCACTGCATTGCCGCTGGAGTCGGTCCAGGCCCCGTAGTAGCGCATGCGCGCCATCAGCGACCAGGCGCCGATGTCCCAGCTGCCGGTCAGGCTGCCCTTGTGCTCGGGCAGGCGGTCTTCGAACAGCACGCGCTGGGTTTCGTTGGTCGCCACCGAGGTGCTGCCGTTGTCCACGCGGGTGCGGTTGTAGTTGTAGGCCAGGGTCAGCGTCATGCGGCCTGCGCCGAGGTCGCGCAGGTAATTGCCGACCACGTCCACGCCGGTGGTGGTGGTGTCGAAGTCGTTGGTGAAGTAGTTCACCGAGGTATAGCCCAGCGGATTGGGCGTACCGGCCGGAATGGCGAAGCTGGCCGACTGGCTGAAGCGGTCGGTGAGCCTGATCTGGTAGACATCCACCGAACCGGACAGGCCCAGGTCGGTGCGCCAGGTCAGGCCCAGCGAGGCGGTGCGCGATTCTTCGGGCTTCAGCGGCCTGGCACCGAGCAGCTGCGCCAGCGGATCGTTCGGCGACAGGCGGCCACTGGTGAAGATCTGCAGGGTGCGCGTGTCCAGGCCCTGGGTGGTACTGGTGGTGTTGAGCTGCGCCGGCGTCGGTGCACGGAAGCCGGTGGACACGGTACCGCGCAGGGCTACGTCCGGCGTGATCGCGAAGCGCGCCGACAGCTTGCCGTCCAGCGTGCTGCCGAAGCTGGAGAAATCCTCGTAGCGGCTGGCCGCACCGATGCTCCAACGCTCGCCCAGAGGCACTTCCATATCCACATAGGCCGCCTTGCTACGCTGGCTCCACTGCCCGGCCTGGCTGGCGGAGAAGCCCGGCGCGCCGTTGGAATTGGCTTCCAGCCCCGCCGCCGCGCCCGGGCCCACCGCGTACGAGGCCGGATCACCGGCACGCACCTGATAGGTTTCCTGGCGGAACTCGGCACCGAAGGCGACGTTGATCGGCTTCGACAGCGCAGCCACGTCCCATTCGTAGTTGAAGTCCGCATTGGCGTTCTTCTCGGTCTGGGTCAGCCGGCCGAGGTCGAAGGAGGTCGGGCTGTCCGGGCCAAGCGATGCGTTGATCGAGTTGTCCAGGCTGTAGTCGATGGCATTGCGGCCATACGAGGCGCTCAGGTCCCAGCGCAGCTTGGGGGTGATCTCACCGCGCAGGCCAGCGACCAGCTGCAGGTCGTTCTGCGTGTTGCCGTACTGCGGACTGAAGCCTACCGGATACAGCGAGCGCAGGTTCCAGCCCGGGAAGATGCTGGTCGTACGGTACGCGCCAGTGGTGGTATCCGGGTTGCGCCAATTGAAATCGCTGACGCCATCGCTGTGGCTGTACAGGCCGAAGGCATACAGCTCCAGGGTGTCGCTGGCATTGGCCTTCAGGTTGAAGCCCACGCGGCGGCTTTCCAGCTCCGGCTGGCCCCAGCGCTGCACCGGATTGGGCACATCCAGCTCGGGGTGCGCGGCCTGGAAGGCGATGGCGTCGGGACGCTGGCGGGTGCGCGAGGTGGCGTCGGAGTTGGACGATTCGGCGAACAGGGCCAGGCTGCCGTAGTCCCCCAACGCCCAGCCGGTGCGCGCACTGAAGTCACGCGAGGCACCATCGCCTTGGGCGTACTGCGAATAGCCGGCGGTGATCCCGGTGCCCGGGCTGTCTTCCAGAATGATGTTGATGACGCCGGCGATGGCATCCGAACCGTACTGCGCCGACGCACCATCGCGCAGCACTTCGATGCGCTTGATGGCACTGGTCGGGATCTGCGCCAGGTCGGCGGCCTGTGCGCCGCGGTTGCCGAGCAGCGCGCTGCGGTGGAAGCGACGACCGTTGACCAGCACCAGGGTCTGGTCCGGCGACAGGCCACGCAGGGTGGCCGGACGCACGAACACCTGCCCGTCGGCCATCGGCAGGCGCTGCACCACGAACGACGGCACCAGCTGCGCCAGCACGTCCTTCAGGTCGGTGGATTCAACGGACCTGATGTCTTCCTTGGTGAACACGTCTACCGGCGCCAGCGTTTCGAACTGGGTGCGGTTGAAGGCACGGGTACCGGTGACCAGCATCGCATCGAGCTGGGTGGGCACGGCACGGCTACCGCCTGCGGCGTCGATCGCATCGGCCTCCGCTGCGATCGCGCCTCCTGCGCTGGCCATGGAAAGGGCAAGGAGGATGGAACGCGAAAGCTTCGAACGATGCACAGCAGGGCTCCGGGAGGACGCGACAGGGCCAGCACCTGTGCGGACACAACAGGCCTGGACAAGGCGCGCAGTCTCGGCCCGATGTGTGAAGGAGGCATGACGTAAGTACGACAGCTTGATGCCGCACAGGCGCAAGAACTGCTAAGCGCCGCGCCTGCCGATCCGCTACTGTGCCGGCATTGGATTCGGGGAAAGGCAGATGAGCGCGGCGGGCAAGGCGTTGTGGTACATCGAAACCCATGCGGACCGGCCATTGGCACTGGCCGATATCGCCGCTGCGGCGGGACTGTCACCCTTCCATCTTTCACGCCTGTTCCAGGCCCGCACCGGTACCTCGGTGGTGCGCTACCTGCGGGGACGGCGCCTGACCGCCGCCGCGCAACGATTGGCCAACGGTGCGGGCGACATCCTGCAGGTCGCGCTGGGGGCCGGCTATACCACCCATGCCGCGTTCACCCGCGCCTTCAGTGAACAGTTCGGGCAGACGCCGGAGCGCGTACGCGAACAGGGCACCGATGGGCTGGCGCTGGTACAGGCGATCCGCGTGGATGATGCGCCGACGCCCTGCGGTGAAGCGCCGCGGCTGCTCGACACGCCCGCTTTCCAGGTGGTGGGCATCGGCATGCGGCATAGCCGCGACAGTGGCGGCGCGATTCCCGGCCAATGGGCGCAGCTCAACCGCGAATGGCCGACGCCCGCACCGATCAGCTTCGGTGTGTGCTGCAACAGCGACAACGATGGCGGCTTCGATTACATCGCCGCACTGCCGGCAAGCGTGGTGCCGAGCGTGCCTGCACACTGGCAAAGTGTGCACATTCCGCCGCGTCGCTATCTGGTGGCCTGGCACGGCGCGCACATCTCGACCATCCGCTCGACCTGGTTCTGGCTGCTGGATCATTATCTTCCTGCGTCCAACCTCAGCCTTGCCGATGCACCGGATCTGGAATGCTACGACGCCCGATTCGATGAGCACACCGGCAACGGCGGCGTGGAGATCTGGCTGCCAGTCGACGAACGTCCCAACTGACAAGGAACTGAAGATGCGCATGACGGTTGCTGTGCTGGGAATGATCCTCATGGTCTCCACTGCCGTGGCCGATGCCAGCGAGACGCAGGCAGCCGGCGAGCGCCACGGCGCCACCACGGTGGCCAGCGCGGCTGTACGCGATGCGCAGCACCACGACGCGCTGCGCTACACGGTCTGGTACCCAGCGCTGGCCGGCAGCCGGGAAACCGCCCTGACCATCGGCCCGCCCGACGCGCCGCTGTTCGACGTCGGACGTGCCGCGATGGAGGCTCCCGTCGCGGGTGATCGCCTGCCAACGCTGCTGCTCTCGCATGGCAACGGCGGCAGTGCGCGCATGATGGGCTGGCTGGGCACCGCGCTGGCGCGGGCCGGGTATCTGGTGATCGCGGTCGATCATCCAGGCAACAACGGCATTGACACGATGACCCTGCCCGGCAGCATCCTGAGCTGGTTGCGTGCGGATGACCTGCGCGCCGCCCTGGCGGCCGTGCGGGCCGATCCAGTGCTGGGCCCGCACGTCGATCCTGAACGCCTGGGTGTTGCCGGGTTCTCGGCCGGTGGCTACACGGCACTGCTGGCAGCCGGTGCACGACCGGACCTGCAGCGACTGCTGGCCTTTTGCACCGCACATCCGGATGACGGCGTCTGCCGGCCTCAACAGGAGGCCGCAACGCACTCAATGGAAGCGCGCGTTGCCGCTGCGGCCTCTCCAGCACTGGCGCCATGGATCTCCCAGGCCAACGACGCGCGCGCGATTCCCGGCGTGCGGGCGGCATTCCTGCTGGCTCCGGCGATCATCCAGGCCTTCGCGCCCGAGCAGCTGTCCTCGTTGCGGCTGCCCGTGTCGATCGTGCTGGGTGAGGCTGACACGGTTGCGCCGCCACAGACCAATGGCGCGGCCGCCGGGGTCCTGATTCCGGGCGCGGAACTGCAGCGCTTGGCCGATGTGGGCCACTATGATTTCCTGGCCGCGTGCACCGCGACCGGGCAGCAGCGGCTGCAGGACCTGTGCACTACGTCGGTGCCAAAGGCACAGACCCACGCGCAGGCAGTGGATGCAGCGATACGGTTCTTCGACCATTCGCTGCGCTAGTGGCCGCCGGGCATGGCCTGGCGCTACAGTGGACGCGTCCACGGAGAACCGATCATGCGCCTGCTGCACCTCACTCTGCCAGTATCTGACGTGGGTGCCGTGGCCAGCTACTTCCACGATGTGCTGCAGCAGCGCGTGGTCGGCAATCATGTGCACATCGGCTGGAGCACGATCGAACTGCAGCCCGCTGAAGGACGTCCGCTCGGTGGCGTGCACCTGGCGTTCAACGTGCCGGACAACCGCTTCGACGAGGCGATGACCTGGTTGCGCGAACGCACGCCACTGCAGCGCAATCCGGCCGGGTTGGATTATTTTGCTCTGGAAAGCAGCTGGCAGTCGCAGTCGGTGTACTTCACCGGCCCCGATGGCTTGATCCTGGAACTGATCGGCCGCCGCCGCTTGCCGGCCAGTGCGCATCAGGGCGCCTTCCACGGCAGCGAGCTGACCTGCCTGAGCGAGGTCGGCCTGCCCAGCCACGATGTCGACGCTGTGCGCGAACAGTCCAGCCTGCGGTTCGGCCTGCAACCGATCAGCCTGCCTTCGCCGCAGTTCGCGCCGATGGGCGACGACGAGGGCCTGCTGATCGTGGTCGCTGCGGACCGGCGCTGGTTCCCCGAGCAGAAGGACCTGCCCAATGCACAGGGCCTGTTGCTGCAGGTTGGCGACGTGGCCGGCCCGGGCGTTGTGGAGGACGCTGCACTCGGCTGGCGGGTACAGGCGACCTGATCTACCAGCTGCCGGACGCGCCGCCTCCGCCGCTGCGGCCACCGCCTCCGGACCAGCTGCTGGAGCTGCTCGACGACGAACTGCTGGATGACGAACTGGACGCGCTGCGTTCGCGGCGTGACGAAACCCGGCCACGTGCGCGCTCGCCCGGCAACATGGTGAACAACCCTACGAAGTACAGCAGCACGCCACACACACCTGACACAATCATCGCCAGCAGCCGTGGATCGTCACCTTCGGCACGATGGATCGCCAGCAACGCGCCCGCGGCATAACCGAGGGTCAACAGCACCAGCACCGTCATGCGCACGACGAAGCTGCTGCGGTTCTTCTTCCAGCGTGCGCGACAGGCCTGCACCAGCAGGAACACCATCAGGGTGACAACACCCGCGGCGGCCTGCAGCAGCAGGTGCCGGGCCAGGCTCGGCGGCAGCTGGCCACGAAGCAGCGCCTGTACCAGCAAGACCATGCTGAGTACCAGCATGCCGCACAGGACGATGCGCACCCCGCGGCTGCGACGCCAGCACCAGCCGAGCAGGGCCGCCACCGGCACGCCCAGCGCCATCACGAAGCACAGGCCCGCCAGCAGGTGGCGTGGCAGCAGCAACGCCACGGACAGCGCGCCTGCGGCAACCACCGCTGTCAGCAGCATCGGACGCCCCCAGGCCGGCAAGGTCGGCCAGCTCGGCCTCGGTGCCGACGCATTGGCGGCCAGTGCCTTGCGCCGCCGCTCCCGACGACTGCCGCTGAAATCGTCCTCGGTCTTCGCTGGCGGGAGGGGCGGCGGCGAGCGCCACAGCCCGGCCAGGAAGCCGGCCAGCAGGGTCAACGCCACCACCGAGTCTGCGCGGCGCCAGTCCGCAGGCAGCACATTGCTGGCCGACGGCGCTTCCCATGCAGGCAGGTCCTCGCCTTCGATCAGCGCCACCATGATCGTCGTGCCATCAAGCACGCCCTGGTCGAAATCACCCTCACGAAAGCGCGGCACGATCGCGTTGTCGATGATGCGAGCGGCGTACGCGTCTGGTAGCGCACCTTCCAGGCCATAGCCAGTCTGGATGCGTACGCGGCGATCCTGCACCGCCACCAGCAACAGCACACCGTCGTCGACACCGGCGCGACCCAGCTGCCATTGATCAAATACCCGCTGTGCGTAGGGCTCGATGCCCTCGTTGCCCACGCTGGGTACCACCAGCACCTGCAGCTGTGCACCTTTCCGCACCTGCAGCTGCAGCGCCTGCCTGCGCAGGGTGGCGCGGGTTTCAGTGGACAGCGCGTTGGCCGTGTCCACCACGGGATCGTCCAGCGCCGGCACCGGGATTGCCGCCAGCGCCGCCATCGGCAGCAGGCACAGCAGCAACAACAGGCATGTCATGGCTGCGGCCTGCTGTCCTGCCCGCAGCATGCTCACGTACCCTGCCCTGCCTCGATCCGCGCATGCAGCGCCTGCAGCTGTGCCACCGTCTGGTTGAACACCTGCAGATCGGCATCCACCAAGGCCGCCCAGTCTGGCGCGTGCCCCAGCAGTTGCGCCACCTGCTCGTCCGGCGCGCGATCGAAGCCTTCGCCAAGCACGGCAAGATAACGCTCACGGAACCCGTCGGGGTCGCGCTGGTCCTGCACATACAGCTGCACGGCCAGCAGCCCCGCATACAGGTAGTTCACCAGATAGTTCGGGTCTTCATACATCAGGCGCTTGCCGATCCAGGTGTTGCGCAGCTGCGGGTAGCGCTCCGGTTGCTGGCCGAAGCGCGCCAGCACCTGCCCGGTCAGCGCGTCCAGATCATCGGCGGTGCCCAGCGTACCGGCGGCAACGCCCTGGTAGATCGACTGCTCCAGCTGCGCTTCCTCGGAAGAGGTGAACAGCTGCAGCACCATGTCGTCCAGCAGCGACTTCAGGTAATAGGACTTTGCACGCGGGTCCTGTGCCTGCTGGTACAGCTGGTCGCGGAAGCGCAGCTCGTTGTAGATCGCGAACGCCTCGGTCAGCCACTGGCTGCCATTGCGCTGCAGCGGCGACGCATGACCGCGCTGCATCCACTCGCCATGCACGGCATGACCCGCTTCATGCGCGATTTCGACATCGCTTTCCAGATCGCCACGGCGCACGCCAACGAACAGCATTGCCGGCACACCGGGAGCGCTCACCGGGAACGCGTCCTGGCTGCGGTCACCGCGTTCGGTGGCCAGATCCATACGCTGGTTGGCTGGATCGAGCAGCGCGCGCAGTTCGGCGACGTACGCTGGCCCCAGATGCTGCATGGCATCGGCGGCGTTGTCGCGCAGCTGCGCCAGCGTCAGCACTGGTGGCGTGTAGCCGGCATCGGGCACGGTGGTATCCCAGATCTGCGGCGCGTCGATGCCCGATCGCGCAGCGTGGCGTAGCAGCATCTCCTGGTAGGCGCGGCGGTCCCCCGCGTGCTGCTCGATCGCCACCAGCGTTGCATTCACTACGGCGGTATCCAGACCCATGCGCTGGTAGCCGTGTGCCGGCGCCGAGCCATCGCCCTGCAGGCGTGCGGCCGCGTCATTCACCTGCACCAGCCCCAGCAGCACCGAAGCCATCGGCTCACGGCGCGAGTGCAGCCCCTGCCAGTAACCCTTCCAGCCTGCCTCGCGCAGGGCACGGTCGGGCTGCTGGGCCAGCGCCTGCTTGTCGCGCCCCGTGTCCCAGTGCCGGCCGCCGTGCTCGATCTGCGGGTACTCGGCGCTGCGCAGGATCTGCCCGCGCAGGCGCGCGAAGCTGTCCAGCGCCGGATCGGCCAGTGCCTCCACGGCCTCATCCAGCGCGGCGTTGGCCGGGGTGGCAGCTTCCTTCAGCGCGCGTGCGCGCAGGAAGCCATACGGTGCTGCCCACGCTGCATCTGCGGGTGCCTCGCGCAGTGCGGCGCGACCACTGCGGGCGATGCGGCTGCACAGCCCCGCTGCCTGCTCCATCGCCTGTGCCGGGCGAAGATCGCGTGCGTTGCGGGCGGACTGGAGGTGCAGGTAGGCGAGATGACGCAAGCACTGCGCTTCCAGGGCCTCGGCCTGCCGGAAGCGTTCCGCCGGTGCAAGGGTGGAAACCTGCTGCAGGGCCTCGACGCGCTTGCCCAGCGCGTCACGCGCGGCCTGCTCGGCGGTGGCATTGGCGAAGTAGGCGCGGTCATCGGCATGCACCGACTGTGCCTGGGCGCCGCTGAAGGGGGCTATCGCCAATATGGCGGCGACGGCGGCGGTGGTGGTTCGCTTCCTGAAAGCCTGCATCGGCGTCTCCCTGCCTGGACCAGGGATCGAGCCTAGCAGCCACTGGCCCGCCGCGCCTGTGCCGGATCAGGCTTCAGATCGACTCGTCCTCACGCTTGACCAGCGTCCAGCACGGCGTCTGCGCAAAGGTATAGGTCTGCTGGTCGCTGCTGTCCGGTATGCGGATCTGCACCTGCCGCTGTCCATCTGCCAGGGGGCTGACCTGCATTTCGCGGCCCTGCCCGGCCAACGCGGCTGGATCGGGCATCACCGGCCACTCGACATCGGCCAGCGCCAACCGGCTTTCCACCTTGCGCGGTTCCGGCTCGGCCTCCGCATCGATGTAGCTGTCCAGCAGCGGATCGGCAGTGGTCTTTTCCTGCAGCGTGATCTCGTTGCCGAAATGCTTCAGGAACGTATCGAATTCCGGGTAGGGGCATTCACTGGCTGCAGCCACAGGTGTGGGCTCGGTGGCGCTGGTCGCCGGCGCCGCTGCGGCAGTCACGGCTTCGGCCGCTGTCTGTGGTGGCTGCGGCGCCGGCGTGCAGGCAACCAGCACCGCGCCGCAGGCAAGCACCAGCAGTGCAGGAGAAGGGTATCGACGCATGGGCTCATCCTGAATCCGGTCCGGTCGCTCCATGCTACCGCGCACCCTACAATTCCGGCATTCCGCCTGTCCGAGAGTCCTCATGCATCGCCTCCTGCTCCTGATCGGCCTGCTGCTGCCCGCCCTGTGGCCGGCCGTGGCGTTGGCCGTCGATGTCCACGAAGGCGACCTGCTGTTCGTCACTGCCGGCCGCAGCGGCCTGAGCGCGGCCATCGACGATGCCACCGGCACGCAGGGCGCACCCAGCTTCGATCACGTCGCCCTGGTCGCCTCGGCGCCGAAGGGCTGGGAGGTGCTGCACGCCGACGAGAAGGGATCACGCCGGCAATCGCTGACCGAGTTCCAGCAGGACGCCCACGCCAAGCAGCGGCAGATCGTGGTCTATCGCCTGCGCGCGCCGCAGCAGGCGGCCATCAAGGATGCGGTCGCCACCGCGCGCACGATGCTGGGCAAGCCCTACAACACGTCGTATGTGTTGAAAGAGGACAGCTATTACTGTTCGGACTTCATCGAGCGTGCGTTCCGTGCGCACCGCGTGTTCGCATTGCAGCCGATGAACTTCCGCAACCCGCAGACCGGGCAGATCGCCCAGCACTGGGTCGATCTTTACCGCAGCATGGGCATGGACGTGCCGCAGGATCAGCCGGGCACCAATCCGAACGACATGTCGGCGGCGCCGGTGCTGCAGCGTATCGGCGTGCTGGAATAAGCAAAGCCCCGCACGGGACGGGGCTTCGCCGATCACGTTGCACGCGCAACGCGATCATTCTTCTTCGTCGTGGCCGCCCTGCTGCTGGTTCTGGTTGCGCTTCTGCTGTTCCTGCTGCTGTTGCTGCTGCTGGTCGCGGCCACGGCCCTGCTGCTGATCCTGCTGGTTCTGCTGGCCCTGCTGCTTCTGGTTCGGGTTCTGGTTCTGCTGTGCCATGTCCGATCTCCAAAGCCACACGCGGAATGCGGTGGACGTGGCCATCGTCTGCAGCGAATGGTTAATCACGCGTGGGTGGGCGGCTACATCTGTGTGTACGCCTGTGAATGAACGCGCAGAAGCCCTTGTGGCACAAGCGGCTGAAGGATTCATGCGGGTTCGGCATGTGCTCATGCCGTCATCGGCGTTGCACGCATTCATGGCGCTCGCAGCCGGAAACACGCGCTGAACGAGGCTGGCTTCCCGGCTCACGCAGGGAAGCCAACGCTGCATTCAGGGCATCACCGGCGGCACGTACGCCAGGGTCATCCCCAGCAGCCACAACAGGCCCAGCACCAGCGGAATGTGCACCAGCAGCTGGATGAAGGTGAAGCCGACGATGTCGCGTGCCTTCAGCCCCAGCACGCCCAGCAGCGGCAGCATCCAGAACGGATTGATCAGGTTCGGCAGCGCTTCGGCGGCGTTGTAGACCTGCACCGCCCAGCCAAGGTGCGCCTTCAGTTCGTTGGCGGCCTGCATCACGTACGGCGCCTCGATGATCCACTTGCCACCACCGGAGGGTACGAAGAAGCCCAGCACGGCCGAATAGACACCCATCACCAGCGCGAAGGTATCGGTGCTGGCCACCTGCACGAACAGGCTCGACAGCCGGTGCGCCAGCGTCTGCCCATCGCCGCCAGCGGCGTGGGTGAGGATCATCGCGATGCCGCCGTACAGCGGGAACTGGATCAGCACGCCGGTGGTGCTGGGCACCGCCTTGGCCACCGCGTTGAGGAAGCTGCGCGGGCGCCAGTGCAACAGCAGGCCCAGCGAAATGAACAGGAAGTTGTAGGTGTTGAGGTTGGCGATGGCGGTGACCACCGGCTTGTTGGCGAACTCGTTGAACAGCCAACCGAACGCCAGCAGCGAGAGCAGCGCGGTCAGCAGCGGGCTGTATTCCAGCCATTCGCCCGGGCGCGTGCGGCGCTGCAACGGCTCCGGCTCGGCCTGCGCGGCACCGGGGAAGTCTTCGGCGGTGCGAGCGCTGCCTTCGGCCGGTGCGGTCAACCAGGCGATCAGCAGCGAGACCAGAATCAGCACCGCAGTCAGCGCGATCGACTGCCACAGGAAAATGGTTTCGGTAAACGGCAGGACGCCGGTAATCTCCACCAGGCCCGGCGGCATGCTGGCCGGGTTGGCCTGCAGCTGTGCGGCCGACGAACTCAGCCCCATCGCCCACACCGCCCCTAGGCCGAGGTAGGCCGAGGCGCCGGCGGCGCGATAGTCCATGCGCAGTTCGGTGCGGCGTGCCAGCGCGCGCACGAGCAGACCGCCGAACACCAGCGAGAACCCCCAGCTGAGCAGCGAGGCCAGCATGCTGACCAGGCCCACGTACACCACCGCACCACGCCCGGTGCGCGGCACCCGGGCCAGGAAATCGATGAAGCGAGCGACCACCGGCGCGGTCGCCACGGCGTAGCCACCGATGACCACGAAGGCCATCTGCATGGTGAAGGGAATCAGGCTCCAGAAGCCGTCGCCGAAGGCGCTGGCGGTGGCCTGCGGGGTCGAGCCGAAGCCCATCGCCGCCAGCGCGACGATGACCACGCCCAGCACCGCGAACACGTACGCATCGGGGAACCACTTTTCCGCCCAGGCCGCCGAACGCAGCGCTGCGCGCGCCATCCAGCCGTCCTGTACTGCTGCCGTCGAGGCCATCGCCTACCCTCCCAGGTTCGATGGATCGATTCTGGGCGGTGGGGTGCAGGCTGTCAGCCACCTATTGGTCGTAGGTGGGGGAGGGCCCGGCGCTGTGCGCCGCCGCCCGAGCATGGGCTCGGGCGCTACGGATATCCGGTTTCGGGGGGGGGGGCCACCTGTAGAGCCGAGCCCACGCTCGGCTGCGCGTCTCAACGCAGCGCCAGGTCCACGGCGATGCCGGCAAACAGCGCGGCACCCACCCAGTTGTTGTGCAGGAACGCCTTGAAGCACGGGCCGCGCTCGCGGTTGCGGCAGATCCAGAACTCGTAGACCACCAGCACCGTGGCCACCGCCACGCCGGCCAGGTAGTAGCCGCCCAGCCCGCCGCGCACGCCAACCAGCGCCATGGTGGCCAGGAACAGCGCGTACAGCACGCCCTGGATGACCAGGTCCAGGTCGCCGAACAGGATCGCGGTGGAGTGCGAGCCCATCTTCAGGTCGTCCTCGCGGTCGACCATGGCGTACCAGGTGTCGTAGGCGGTGGACCACAGGATGTTGCCGACGTACAGCAGCCAGCCCAGCAGCGGCACTTCGCCCTGCACGGCGGCGAACGCCATCGGGATGCCCCAGCCGAACGACATGCCCAGGTAGACCTGTGGCAGATGGGTGTAGCGCTTCAGGTACGGGTAGCTGGCGGCCAGGAACACGCCGATGAAGCTCAGGCCGATGGTCAGCCCGTTCAGGGTCAGCACCAGGCCGAAGGCCACCAGCATCAACACCGCGAACAACGCCAGCGCAGCGCGGCCACTGATCGCACCGGTGGCCAGCGGACGCGCCTTGGTACGCTCCACATGCGGGTCGAGCCAGCGGTCGGCGTAGTCGTTGATGACGCAACCGGCCGAACGGGTCAGCCACACGCCGGCGGTGAACACGAACAACGTCCACAGCGGCGGCAGGCCGCCCGCAGCCAGCCACAACGCCCACCAGGTGGGCCACAGCAGCAGCAACGTGCCGATCGGGCGATCAGCGCGCATCAGACTCCAGTAATGCCGCCAACGCGGCGTCGCCGGCGACTGCGGCGAAATGAGGGGGGTATCAGCCATGGCGATAGGATACTCCTGCCCCTCCGGCAGGGCTTTGCCCGTGGGGGGAGATTTGTTCGGCGAAACTGGATAGAATGCCGGTCCCGCACCGCCTCATGGCGCTGCGATGCCCGCCCCGGCACTGGCCGGTGGCGCGGCGGTTCTACAACGCGCCCGTAGCTCAGCCGGATAGAGTAGTGGCTTCCGAAGCCATTGGTCGGGGGTTCGAATCCCTCCGGGCGCGCCATTTTCCCTTCATTGCCTGTCCGCAGTATCCCAACCGAGCAATGCTGCGATGTCACGAGGTATCCGGCACGCCGCCAGGAATGTCAGGGAATGAACGTTGCCGAGCGATGCTCGCAACCGGCAGTGTCCTGTACCACGATGGAGTAATTCGCGCCCGCGCTGGATGCGCCGGGCAGGAACAGGCCATCACCATCGAACAGAACGCTCTGCTGTTCACCCTGCCCGATCGCTCCCGGTGTGATTTCCTCAAGGATCACGTTGTAAGGCCGCCAGGCATCCTCGCCTGTGCGCCTCATCTCTGCGCGAGCGGTCCTTGAGTTCAACCTGCGTCTTTCATCCACCCACAGCTGAAGCGGCTGATCAGCATTGTGGGTGATCTGGAAGCGCCCGTAGGTCAGTCCGCCGACTCTCTCGGTGCCGACGTAGGTGAAATGGGCCGGCGGACACTTCGTGGTGCGGTTCGGATGCGCCGCGCAGGATGTCAGTGCAACCACGAGGCAAAAGGCAGTCAGGCGCTTCATGGGTTCGAGGCCTGATGTGAGTTGTTGTCGCGGCGGCATGCAGCGGTGAGGGCAACCAGCACTACGCCCCAGAGCGGCGTGAGCAGCACGACGCTCATCACCGTCAGCGAAACCGGTACCTGCCAAAGCAGCGATGGCCTGAACCCGCTGAATCTATAGACTTCCAGTACAAGCACCACGACCTGGGCCAGAAGGCCCGCGAGCAGCCCCAAGCCAGCCCCCTTGGCAAGCCGCCTGATGGTCAGGCGGCCGCCGGCGGCAACCCGTGCGCCAATTCCCAGCAACAGAAGGCTGACGGCATACAGCCAGAAGAAAACTTGATGTGAGTCGAAGGCGTAAAGCGTCCTGCCCACAAAGTGCAGGAACAGCCAGAGTGCTCCACACGACACCGCGTAGGCCAACCCATACCGAAGAATCCGCCTGGCTTTCATCTTGTACCTCCCCGAGGCGTGCAGGCCGATCGCGTTCTGTTGTGGAGGAGCGCGGGAGCTCATGCACCTTGCCTCCTGCTTGGCGGCCTACTCACGCAGCCCATCGCGCAGCGCTCGAGAGTACCTGCCTGCCCGAAGTCACTGTCGACACCGAGCCGGGAAAGCAGTTCGCTGAGTACAGGATCCATGATGTTCATCGAGCTGCACGCACGGTAGAGCCCATTGCGTTGGCCCGATGGTGGTCCGTCCTGTAATCCATCCCTTCGTCAGCTCCCTGCCGGCCTACATGCCCCGCAACCTGCCCCAGCTCAAGCCAAGCGGTGCCTGCGCCGGGGGGTGATGCCCTCAATCGATCAATGCGCCACAACGGCCAATCGCTCCGCACCCACGATGGATTCGCATGAAAAAGAACAGCCCGTCCCCATCTGGCCTAGCGGTCTACTGTTACGCCTGTGATCGATAGCTCGATCGTCCCGGGAAGCTCTGCTCAAGAATCATGATTTGACAGGAATCAACCGGCCTTCCCAAGCGCCCTCTACTAGAAGTGCAATCTTCTGCGCCGACAGAGGCCTCAATGAAGACCACGGTGTCGCCAAGCCGCTCAACAGCTGCAATCTATGCCCCCGCCCGCAAACACACCAACAGAGCGCTCGCAAATGAAATTCCCACTTTCCTATTCGCATCTCAGACCCACACACATAAGAATCTTCAAAGCGCTCCTGAGCACCCTCCGAAGACCTTGGCAGGCCTCTTACTCAGGCTCACAGCAACCACTCGATGCACCTGCTCCCCACAACTTCCCATTACCCCATACAAGATGAGAATCCCACTGTCATTTACGTAGCCGACAAAATTTCCGCCTCCTGCATCCGAGGCCGCTCTGACGAGATAAATAGTCTCCCCCTCTGCCGGCACTAACCCATTCAACTGTAGAGGCGCGAATTTCTCAGCAGCATCCGATGCGTGAACGATGCTCAAGTTTTGAGCGAGCATCCACTGAGCAATCGAATTTTCACTCTGCGGATTCAAGGTGGCCAAGCGATCACTCCGAAGTGTCGTGGAGTTCCCAGGAATGATCTCATCCGATGAAACATCCACCCAATCTGAACTCCATTCAGCGTGTTTGAACTGACTAGTGCTACAGCCTCCTAGCAATGGAAGAAGGAGCGCAGCCACGCGTAGATTCCCTATCATTTGCACCTCAATCTCTTCTTGATAGCGTCCCGAACCCTATCGTCTGGAACGCCCAGATGCTCTGCCATGATGTTCCCCTCCCACCCCGGAACGGGCTTAGTAGAACGAGAGGGCGCCTGTGACACCACATCGTACATATCAAAACGACCATCGTACTTGAATTTCATCAAATGCCCTGCCTCGTGCGCAGCTGCCCACTCAGTGTTTCCTGCATACCATTTACCGACACTGCCTCCGGTTACAGTCGATACCCCCTTCCCCAGCGGAACCTCAACACGGTTTAACCGCCCTTTCTCCGGCTGGCTAACAGTGACTGTAAATCCGGGCGCAGACCAGGTCGATTCAATTGCATTTATCATTTTACTCAGAGTCTCAGGAGTAGCTCCCTCACCACTGAAACGAATAGGGATGTCGATCTGAACTCCGCCGTCCACACAAGTGCAATTGGCCAGCAGTCCGAGCGGATCAGCTGCCCGCACTGGATCAGCTGATACATAGGAGAAGGTGGACACTCCCCCATCCAACCCAATCGGATCACTCTGCGAATAACGGCCCACCGCCGGGTCGTATTGCCGCTGGTAGTTGTAGAACAACCCACTCGCATCCGTCGCCTGCTGGCCCGGGAATCGCAGCGCCAGTTCAAACGCCACGCCATCGCCGTCCGGATCGGCACTCGGAATCTGGTTGCCGAACACCTCGCTCTTGTTGCTCCACTCCCAGATCGAGACATTCCGTACCGGATCGATCACCACGCGCGGCGTACCTAGGTGATCCGGTTGGACGTAGGCCAGTTCCGGCACGCCGGTACTCGGCACATTGATCAGCGCCACCGGGTAGTTGTCCAACCAGATGGCCTGCTGCTGCGCCTGGCCCGTGGCCGAGTAGTTGCCCAGCCACTGCCCTGCCTCGTCGTACAGCGTGATCTGCGCCGCGCCACCGGTCGGGGTGCGCAGCACGCGCTCTCCACGATGGTTGTAACCGTAGCTTTCCAGCACGGCATCACCCTGCTTCACCGCCTTCATGCGGTTGGCGTCGTTGTAGGTGAACGCCATGCTGCCGGTGCTGGTAGTGTTGCCCGCTGCGTCAGGGTTGCGCGCGTCGCCATCGGTCAGTCGGTGGCTGGTTGCGGGATAGGTGTAGCTGGCGGTGCCTGCCGAGGTGGTGAGCGCGGTGCGATTGCCGGTGGCGTCGTAGACGTAGGTTTCAATCGGGGTGCCGGCCGTCCCATCCTGGGTCTGGATAAGGCGGCCCAGCGTGTCGCAAGCGTAATTGGCCTGCGGGACAGAGCATAGCGCAATGGCTTCAGACTAACGGAAGAGGATCAGCGCATAGTCCAGATCACGATCAGGGGAATCAGCGATATGAGATACACAAGGAACGAGAACCAGAACACCAAGAGGAACAACTTGCGCACTCCTGATGCGCCGTTATGAACCCGCTTCCATCCGCAGATCGGATACTTGGTTAAGAAATGATCTCGCTCCAGGATCGCAGGTCTGCCAAGGGTGTCCCACAGATCAGGGGAATTTCTCTTTAACTCCCAAACCAGAAAAATTCGCGAAACGAAAGCTATCAACAGCGTTGCGATAGCGAGCATGCAAAGGGCTTCAAAAACTGATTCTAATGACATCCGCAGTCGCTCCAGGTAACTCCATTCCCCATGAATCTGCTTCGCCCAATCAGGTAGCTCGCCGAGGCATCCCACCCTCCCTGC
>NZ_VMBJ01000290.1:0-220 GCF_010608305.1 Stenotrophomonas sp. AS012628
GTGTGCATAAGGGTAACACCGGCCGTGCCCTCGACCTGTTTTCAGACCCTCGCGGCAGCGCCTGGGTTCAGCCGAATCCGCAAATGAAAACGCCCCGTCATGGACGGGGCGTTTCATGCATCGCGGCGGAAAAATTACTTCTTCGCGTCCGCCTTGGCTTCGGGCTGCGCTGCGGCACCGGCCTCGGGCTCCGCGTCCGGTTTGGACGGATCCTTGATGC
>NZ_VMBJ01000291.1:0-220 GCF_010608305.1 Stenotrophomonas sp. AS012628
TCGCCCAGTTGCTCGAACTGGAAGACGACCTCAGCGTGGTCGGCGAGGCCGGCAGCGGCGAGGAAGCCCTGCGCCTGGCCGCCGAGCTGGACCCGGACATGATCCTGCTGGACCTGAACATGAAGGGCATGAACGGCCTGGACACCCTGCGCGCGTTGCGCGAGGCCGGAGTCGACGCGCGCATCGTGGTGTTCACCGTGTCCGACGACAAGGGCGACGT
>NZ_VMBJ01000292.1:0-219 GCF_010608305.1 Stenotrophomonas sp. AS012628
GCATACGAGTCATGGCGGATTCCTTTGCTTTATTGGTGGCGTGCCGAAGCGGCGTGCGCTTGTCGGAAACACCCGCGAGGGCGTTAAAAAACCGCCACATAATGCGAAAGATTTGCATTTTTGAAAAGGGCGCAGCGTGATCGCCGTCGTGCCTGGACATGTCGGGCGCAGCTAGAATGCCAGTATCTTCGTCCGGAGCTCCGTCCATGAGTCTGACCG
>NZ_VMBJ01000293.1:0-219 GCF_010608305.1 Stenotrophomonas sp. AS012628
CTTCCTGCGTCATCAATATCTCGTTCGGGATCAGATGCTCCTTGCCGTCGCGGGTGACGACGCTGACCGCACGCACGCCGATCTTGTTCACCCAGCCGAAGCTGTCGCCCACGACGATCACGTCGCCCGGCTTGATCGAGCGATCCATCAGCAGGATGATCCCGGCGATCAGGTTGCCGATCGTTTTCTGGAGGCCGAAGCCGATCGCGAGGCCGAACG
>NZ_VMBJ01000294.1:0-219 GCF_010608305.1 Stenotrophomonas sp. AS012628
GCTTGAGAATGGCCCGGATAAGGCCCGGATTGTTCAGCATGGTAAAGACAACCAATTGCAGATGCGGATAACGTCGCCGCAGCAATGACAACAATGCCAGTCCATCGCCATATTTCCCGCCCGGCATCGTATAGTCGACGATAACGACATCACAGTCGCCTTCGTTGAGCCGACCGATCAACTCGGTAGAATTGGAAACTTGACCGAGCATCTCCAAAG
>NZ_VMBJ01000295.1:0-219 GCF_010608305.1 Stenotrophomonas sp. AS012628
GAGGTCTCCTATGGCATCTGCGCGCAGCAGCCCAACGGCGAATTCCACTACGTCGCCGGCTTCGAGGTGCAGGAGGGCTGGCCGGTGCCGGAGGGCATGGTGCGCTTCCAGGTGCCGGCGCAGAAGTACGCGGTGTTCACCCACAAGGGCACGGCGCCGCAGATCGCCGAGAGCTTCCAGGCGATCTACAGCCACCTGCTCGCCGAACGCGGCCTGGAG
>NZ_VMBJ01000296.1:0-218 GCF_010608305.1 Stenotrophomonas sp. AS012628
TCGGTGCTGCTCAGTTCCACCGGGAACTGGCCGAGATACTGCAGTTCGTTGTCCACCATCGACAACTGCTGGGCGCGCAGGCTCAGTTGCAGGCGCGCGTTGGCCACCGGCTTGCCGTCCGGATAGAGCAGGACGATCTCGCCCTTCACCGGCTCGGCGGTCTTGAAGTCCGGCTTGGCCAGGTCGAGGGCGACTTCGAAGTGCGGCTTGATGTATTC
>NZ_VMBJ01000297.1:0-218 GCF_010608305.1 Stenotrophomonas sp. AS012628
GTGCGTGGTCGAGCTGACGACCGCCGTGGTTGGACACGATGACGCCGTCCACCCCGGCGTCGACCGCGGCGCGGGCGTCGTCCGGGTCGATGATCCCCTTGAGCAGCAGGGGACCACGCCACCGCTCGCGCACCCACTCCAGGTCGGCCCAGGTCACCGACGGATCGAAGAGCGTCCCCAGGTAGCCGGCCAGACTCTGCGCGTCGTCGGAGCCGAGG
>NZ_VMBJ01000298.1:0-217 GCF_010608305.1 Stenotrophomonas sp. AS012628
TTTCGATACTGAATCAGTTCGTTGCAAAAGTGAAACCCGGATTGCTTCGTCGAGCGCCATGGAAAAACCTGGCGCCAGAGAGCGCGCGGGTTACAGGCATATCCCGAAAATTGGCCCAGGCGTTGCTAAAGCTGTCTGACAACATGACTACAGGCAGGCCCTACAACCCCATGAGCACTCCTCCTACGACCGTACGGGACGGCGAGACATTCGTGGC
>NZ_VMBJ01000299.1:0-217 GCF_010608305.1 Stenotrophomonas sp. AS012628
GCCATACCCCGCCAAGACGGTGACGCGCATTGATCGGTTGCGTGTCAATGAGCCCATTGCATTCCTCTATCCCGACGCATCCTCGCCTTGCACCGTCATCAAGATGGGAACACCGGTGCCGGGCGGCGTCGGTCCGGACAAGGACATCGTGGCCTACAGCACGCTGTGTACACACATGGGTTGCCCGGTTACTTACGATGCGGGAGTCCGCGCATTC
>NZ_VMBJ01000003.1:1492-2712 GCF_010608305.1 Stenotrophomonas sp. AS012628
GTTATATTCGTATCCGGGCTTTGTACCCCCGGGTCATATGTAACCCAAGGCAACTTGCGGTTATATGGTCAAGCGAATAAGCGCACACGGTGGATGCCTTGGCGGTCAGAGGCGATGAAGGACGTGGCAGCCTGCGAAAAGTATCGGGGAGCTGGCAACAAGCTTTGATCCGGTAATGTCCGAATGGGGAAACCCACCCGCTTGCGGGTATCCTGCAGTGAATACATAGCTGCTGGAAGCGAACCTGGTGAACTGAAATATCTAAGTAACCAGAGGAAAAGAAATCAACCGAGATTCCGTAAGTAGCGACGAGCGAACGCGGACTAGCCCTTAAGCTGATTTGGTTCTAGGAAAACGCTCTGGAAAGAGCGGCCATAGAAGGTGATAGCCCTGTATCTGAAAGGGCCATTTCAGTGAAGACGAGTAGGGCGGGGCACGTGAAACCCTGTCTGAACATGGGGGGACCATCCTCCAAGGCTAAATACTACTGACCGACCGATAGTGAACCAGTACCGTGAGGGAAAGGCGAAAAGAACCCCGGAGAGGGGAGTGAAATAGAACCTGAAACCGTGTGCGTACAAGCAGTAGGAGCTCCGCAAGGAGTGACTGCGTACCTTTTGTATAATGGGTCAGCGACTTACTGTTCGTGGCAAGCTTAACCGTATAGGGGAGGCGAAGGGAAACCGAGTCTGATAAGGGCGCATAGTCGCGGGCAGTAGACCCGAAACCGGGTGATCTAGTCATGCCCAGGGTGAAGGTGCGGTAACACGCACTGGAGGCCCGAACCCACTCCCGTTGCAAAGGTAGGGGATGAGGTGTGATTAGGAGTGAAAAGCTAATCGAACCCGGAGATAGCTGGTTCTCCTCGAAAGCTATTTAGGTAGCGCCTCATATGTATCCTCTCGGGGGTAGAGCACTGTTATGGCTAGGGGGTCATCGCGACTTACCAAACCATTGCAAACTCCGAATACCGAGACGGACTGTATGGGAGACACACGGCGGGTGCTAACGTCCGTCGTGAAAAGGGAAACAACCCAGACCCACAGCTAAGGTCCCAAATTTTGTGCTAAGTGGAAAACCATGTGGAAAGGCACAGACAGCCAGGAGGTTGGCTTAGAAGCAGCCACCCTTTAAAGAAAGCGTAATAGCTCACTGGTCGAGTCGGTCTGCGGGGAAGATTTAACGGGGCTAAGCACAGAACCGAAGCTTGGGGTGCATAA